>JAHBAO020000143.1 GCA_018500065.2 Octadecabacter sp.
CCTTGGATTGCGTCACGTGTTTTCGTGAACCAGCCGGGGCTTTCTTTCATCCGCTTCGCAATCTGCTTTTTGATCGCTTCTTCTTCCTCAGACTGTGGAACAGGAATGATCTCCTCGCCAGCTTCAGCGCGCGCGCCCAAAAGGATGTACAAAGTCGCGTCGCCACCATCGTCGAGGATCATGTTCGCGCCCTCAGGAAACATGAAGGATTTGTCGAGGTAGTCCCAATGCTCTTCCAAGGACTGACCCTTGATCGCGAAGACAGGCGTGCCGCCTTCCGCAATCGCTGCGGCCGCGTGGTCTTGCGTGGAAAAGATGTTGCAAGACGCCCAGCGTACATCGGCCCCTAGTTCAACAAGTGTCTCTATCAGTACAGCCGTCTGAATGGTCATGTGCAATGACCCAACGATACGCGCGCCCTTCAGTGGTTTGCTTTCACCGAACTCAGTCCGGCATGCCATCAGACCCGGCATTTCAGTTTCAGCGATATCCAGCTCTTTGCGCCCGAACGCCGCCATTGCGATGTCTTTTACGATATAGTCCTTGGCCATGACGGCTCTCCTTAAAAATCTAGTTGATGCCCATTACCACCACAAAGGGGCCTCGACAATCAAAGCATATGCCCCGTAGGGTCATCGTCTAATTCGGAGTGCCTTAGATGAAACAACCCCGTGCATGGCAGCGCATGTTATCTGGTCGGCGACTTGATCTGCTTGATCCGACCCCAATGGACATCGAAATCGAAGATATCGCGCACGGGCTTGCTTTTGTTGCGCGTTGGAATGGGCAAACCGTTGGCGACTTCGCCTACTCAGTCGCTGAACATTCTTTGTTGGTGGAACAAATTTTCACGGCCATGAACCCAAAAGCGCCGGTCAAATGGCAACTTGCTGCATTGCTGCATGACGCGCCAGAGTATGTCATTGGTGACATGATCAGCCCCGTTAAAGCAGCCGTTGGGCCGGGATACGAGACCTTGGATGATCGTCTAATGGCGGCAATTCATATCAGGTTCGGATTGCCCGCGCAGGTACCGGTCATCATCAAGAAGCAGATAAAGAAAGCCGACAAGATAAGCGCTTGGCTTGAGGCTATTCAGATTGCTGGTTTCACGCAGTCCGAAGCTGACAAGTTTTTCGGGAAACCAGATCCGAATGTTGCGCGAAATGCCAAGATTCAGCTACGCCCGCCGATCGAAGTGCGCCATGATTTTACGCTTAGGCACGCTCAGCTTTTGGCGCAGCTCTGATTTCTTATTTTGACGGGCAGCATTTTGGTAAGCGCTGCCCGCCGTTCGCTGAACAAAGATCGCGGTACGGGTTGAATTTGAACTGCGCATTCGCGTTCTTTTGCTTATTCTAAGCGAAAGAACGATCAGGCTAATCCACAAGGCGTTTGGGAATGTCGCTGCCGCGCTTGGCAAGTATTGCGGCGAACATGGCATCTGCATGTATTGCAAACATAATGGCCTCCAATGGCTTTAGTAAATGCCGCAATTGGCCAGCACGTCCGCGCCCTTGAGGATCATTTTGGTCAATCCTTGATGCAATGCGGGTTGCCGTGTCAGCGCGGGCTGCGTTTCGCCAATATCCGCTGCAATGTGCGACGATGCATGTTCAACCTGCGCGCGGTCTCTGACACATTGCGATCACATAATTCATAAACCCTTTGGATGTGTTCCCAACGCACACGGTCCGCACTCATCGGGTTTTCTGGTGGCGGCGGAAGTTCGGCACCGTTCGCCAACAGCGCATTCATCACGTCAGTCGCATCCGCTGGTTTGGAAAGATAATCGGTCGCGCCGATCTTTACCGCAGCGACAGCAGTCGCAATCGCGCCGTACCCAGTTAAAACAACAATGCGTGCTTCCGGGCGGCGATCGCGCAGCGTTTCAACCACATCAAGCCCGGTCCCGTCTTCGAGGCGCAGATCGACAACTGCATAGGCAGGGGGGCGCGCAGTCGCGATTGCCTTGCCCGCAGCAACGCTTTCGGCGGTTTCAACAGAAAACCCGCGCTTCTCCATTGCCTTGGCAAGTCGGCGCAAAAAAGGTTCGTCATCGTCAACCAGCAATAGGGACGCATCTTCTCCGATTGGTTCCAGATCCATATACTGTCCCTTTTCTCTACTCCCTAAGACCTATCGCTGGTTAAGAGTACGGTCAAACAGTCTGATTAACTTGCCGCCTCAACGAAACAGCTTAGACTCTCGGCCATTTGCTCTGGCGTCACATCGCGGCGGTAAAATTCCTGAAATCCTTGCGCGGGAAACACGAGATAGGACATCGTTGTGTGGTCGACGAGATAGTACTCATCCTCGGCGTCTTGCTTGGCATAATAGGTTCGATACGCTTGCGAAGCGGCCCTGACCTGTTCGGGCGATCCGGTAAGGCCGATCATCCGTTCATGGAAGTTATCAGTAAAATCACGCACCACTTCAACCGTGTCCCGTTCTGGGTCAATCGAGATGAACACGGGTGTTACATCGACACCCTGTTCATCCAATATTTCAATGGCTTGCGCGTTCCTCATGTTGTCAAGCGGACAGACATCAGGACAGAATGTATAGCCAAAGTAAATCAGCGTTGGGCCTGTAATGACGTCCTCGCTGGTGACGGTCACACCATTCTCATCGACCAGTTCAAACGGGCCGCCAATTGCGCCTCCAGCAGATTGACTGGCGCGACACCCTGCGAAAATGTCATCGCTTCGGCCAAACTGCGTAGCAGCAAATGTACCCCCCAGAAGGGCGACAACAACGGCACCGGCGGCGATAGC
>JAHBAO020000043.1 GCA_018500065.2 Octadecabacter sp.
GCCATGTTACGATCTTCATGTATTTATGAACCGAAAGGCCGCCTGTGTAGCTTGCCGCGCCCGACGTAGGCAGCACATGGTTTGTTCCTGTGGCCTTGTCGCCGTAAGATACCGTGGTCTCCTCACCAAGAAAGAGCGAGCCATAGCAAGTTAGGTTCTCTAGCCACCAATCAAGGTCATCGGCCTGAACGGTCAAATGTTCGGGCGCGTATTCGTCTGAACAGGCGGCCATATCTGTGCGGTCTTTGCAGATGATCACCTCAGCGTAATCACGCCACGCTGCAAAAGCATTGTCGCGGTTCAGTTCAGGCAGATCTTCGATCATGCCTGGGACAAGCGACATCACCTTTTCAGCTAACTTGCGATCATCTGTCACCAGCCAAACCGGTGAGTTATATCCGTGTTCAGCCTGAGACACCAAGTCGGTCGCCACGATGTGGGCGTCTGCGGTTTTGTCTGCAAGCACAAGGCTGTCCGTTGGTCCTGCGATCATATCAATCCCGACACGGCCGAACAAAATGCGCTTGGCTTCGGCGACGAATTGGTTGCCGGGTCCAACAAGAATGTTCGTCTTTGGCAGCCCAAACAGACCAAACGTCATTGCGGCAATACCCTGCACGCCGCCCATCGCAAGAATGTTGTCCGCACCACAAATGTGCGCGGCGTAAACGATGGCCGGTGCCACGCCAACATCAGGGCGGGGCGGTGAACATGCTGTGATATGTTTGCATCCAGCAACCTTTGCAGTGGTCACGGTCATAATCGCCGACGCGATATGGCTGTAACGCCCACCGGGAACGTAGCAACCAGCCGCATCCACGGGGATCACTTTTTGGCCTGCGATAAAACCTGGCTCGATCTCCATTTCAACGTCTGAAACCGTGCTCTTTTGCAGCGTCGCGAAACGGCGAACGTTGTCGTGTGCAAAGCGGATGTCTGCCTTAAGCTTTTCGGGAACCAGGGCGATGGCCGCGTCAATTTCTTCTTGCGTCAGCAGAACGTTACCATTGTATCGGTCAAACTTGGCGGCATACTCAAGCGCTTTGGCATCCCCGCCTTGTTCAATATCTGCCAGGATATCTGTCACGATTTTGTGGGTTTCGGACGCATCAGAACTGGCAGTCAGGGTAGCTTTCTTAAGGTATTCTCGCGACATTTTGCGCTCCCAGTGGGTTCGGTTTCAATGCCTATGTAAGCGCTTACACTTGATTCTTGCAAGCGCTTACATTTCAACCGGTGCAACTTCAGGATCATTGAGCTATAATTGGGAAAATGTTGGTCAGGACTCTTGATGAAAACGCCACCCTTGATTCCGACACTGGATGATGTCGCACGCGCCGCTGGTGTGTCGTCAGCGACAGTATCGCGTTGCCTAAACGCCAAGCAAAAGGTTTCAAAAGACACGCACGACAGGGTCATGAAGGCCGTTGAGGTTTTGGGGTACACGCCAAATTTCAACGCGCGGGCGATGGCGGCAAAACGGACCAATACGATTGGCGCAATTATTCCAACGATGGAAAACGCGATCTTCGCGCGCGGCCTGCAAGCGTTTCAGGAAACGCTCCATACTTTGGGGTATAATTTGCTTGTGTCGAGTAATGCGTACGATCCGAGCCGAGAAGCGGAACAGATCAAAACACTTGTTTCTCGCGGTGCTGACGGCTTGCTTCTGATTGGCTATGATCGCGACGATACGATTTACGACTACCTTGAGAGGCGACAAGTTCCAGCAATATTGGCCTGGGCATACGAGCCCGCAAAAAAGCATGCGTCAGTTGGGTTCGACAATCGGACGGCAATGCACAAACTCACCAACACGGTTATTTCAATGGGGCACCGCCGGATTTCGATGATTTCGGGAATTGTCGACGGAAATGATCGTGCGGCGAACAGATTGGCTGGGATAAAGGACGGGCTTTTGTCCAATGGTCTTAATCCGGAAGACTTGCAGGTCATTGAAACGTCTTATGAGATCGAAAACGGGGCCGCTGCGTTTGCCACTCTTATGGCCGCGGATCCGAAACCATCGGTTGTTATGTGTGGCAACGATGTCTTGGCAGCGGGCGCAATCAGCAAAGCGCATGAGCTGGGATTATCTATCCCAAACGATGTTTCCATTACTGGTTTTGACGACATCGAGTTGGCCAACATCGTGCAGCCCCCGCTGACGACAGTACATGTTCCTCACCGAGAAATGGGGCGCATCGCTGCACAAGAATTGATCCATATGATCGAAGGGCGCAGCACGGGTGTTAAGCGGCAACTTGCGATCTCGATCTCTATGCGCGGATCATTGAAGCAAACCTAAACGATATTTCATACTGGCCGTTTCCACGACTGAGAGAACGGCCGGCGTATCATGCAAGTTTGCGTGTTTGCTGTCGACGACGCACCTCGAGCCAAGAGTGCAGCGCGCGCGCGGGCATTGGCGTTGCGATCCAATATCCTTGGATGATGTTACACCCCATGTCTTGTAGCATGCGGGCGGTTTCGGGGTCCTCGACCCCTTCCGCGATAACGCTGAGGGAAAGGTCGTTGGAGAGTTCAATTATTTTGCGGACAATTTTTTGGCTCGTCAGATCCGCCAGAAGAGTCTTGATCAAACTGCGATCAAGCTTCACGCCTGTGACATTCAAGCTGGCGAGATGCGACAGCCCCGCAAAGCCAACCCCGAAGCCATCTAGATGAATTTGAAAACCTGCGTCATGCAATTGGCGAATAGTTGTGGCTTGACATGAGGACGCAGCCCGATTGCCCAAATCGGTCGTTTCCAACACTTCGATCGCGATGTGGCTGCGTTCAAGGTTTGCGCGGTCGACTTCGCAGATCAAGCGCTCAAGAAAGTCAGGATGTTCAAGCAGCTCGGGTGAGGCATTAAACGCGACACCGACATCCTTGAGGCCCGCCTCTACCAGTTTTTGTCGCTCGCGAAGTGCAAATGACATCGACCTCAGATCGAGGTCCGCCATGAGACCAAGACCCTTGGCAATCGGTAGCAATTCGTCTGGCGATATAAGGCCGTCTTTTGGATGATGCCATCGCACCAATGCTTCAACTCCGACGATATCACCGGAATCCATCGCCAACTTCGGTTGAAAGTAGCAATCAAGGGCATCGGTGTTCAACGCATCTGCAAACTCGTTGGAGTGTTGTAACCTTGTTTCATGACGATTCTTCATCGACGTGTCGTAGGTCGCCGCTTGGTTGCGCCCGCCGCGCTTGGCTTCGTAAAGGGCGAAGTCCGCTTGCGCCAAAAGCTCCTCAGCGACGGGGTTTTCACCAGAAATGGCCGCTCCGATGCTGGCTTCGCAGGAAATCAAACTGCCCCGCCATTTGATCGGCACAGACAGCTTTTTCATAAGTTGCGTTGTGAAATCGCCGAGGAATTCTAGATCCGGCGTGCGCGGGCAGGTAATAACGAATTCGTCGCCGCCGATCCGCGAGACCATGTCGGTCGGACGAACGCTGTCTTTGAGGGCATTTGTGACATGAACCAACACAGCATCACCTGCGGCATGACCATGTGTGTCATTGATCGTCTTGAAGTTATCGAGGTCGATATGAAGAATTCCAACTGGTGCCTGATCCGGCGCGCCCACCAATTCGTCGAAATACTCTCGAAATGCTCCGCGATTTGATGCTCCGGTCAGCTCGTCGTGTTTGGCTTCGTGTTCCAGCTTTTGACTGAGAACTTCCAATTTGTCCGTCTGTTCAATTTGCTTTGTGACATCGCGGCAGACTTGCACCGCGATATCCTCACCCTGGCGGGATTTGCTGAACGAGACACTGGTCTGGTTCCAGAAAAGTTCACCATTAGAACGTTGGTTTTCAATCACCTCAAAGCTGCTGAGTCTGGCATCACGATCAACATATGCGAAGCTGGCGATTACATCTGCATCTGGCGTCTGGTCAGACGGCAAAGCGAATTCGAGCGGGTGTTTGCCACGAACTTCGTCCGCTGACCGCAGATGCATTTTGCAGAAGGCCGGATTTGACCAGAGGATTCGCCCCGTCATATCTTGCACGACAATGCCGTCCGGTGCGGATTCACTTGCCAATCGGTAAAACTCGGACTGACGAAGCGTTTCGGATTGGGCAGCTTCAGCCTTGCTCAAGCCCGCCTTAAGGCGTTCACATCGCTTTGCTACCTGAACACTCTCACGTTCCAGTTTGCGGTTTTCACGCAGTAGAACCCAAAACGAGATCACGAGAATGAGCAAAAGTAGCGCCAGAGCAAATTGGGGCAAAGCATCTAAACGCACGCAAACCACCTTTCGTGTGATGAAAGGTCGTTTACGACACGCCAGTTGAGCAATGATTAATAACCGAGCGTTTCTCGGTGCACCTGTTCATCAATGCAACTTTGTCGAAAGCGGATCTAGCCGACGAAGCGGATGATCGTCGCAAGGCCGCCTATGAACAGGGCTGCAGCGGTGAACAGCCA
>JAHBAO020000200.1 GCA_018500065.2 Octadecabacter sp.
AAACCGTAGCGCGAGGGGTCAACCCCTAATCATGCCACAAGACTGGATTCATTTTCACAGCTCAACTATATGCGCCCACATGACACAGACTTCCTCCTCCAGACTGCCGTTCATGAAAATGCACGGGCTCGGCAATGATTTCGTTGTGATTGACGAACGTGATGGCGTGCAGCGCGTCACGCATGAAATCGTTGTGGCCATTGCTGATCGCCGTCGCGGTGTGGGATTCGACCAACTGGCCGTGATGTCCAAGCACGGGAATGCAGATGTCCACCTGACTTTCTACAATTCCGATGGCAGCACAGCAGGCGCCTGCGGCAACGCCACTCGCTGCATCGCACGTCATATAATGGATGAAACCGGTAAGGTTGAGCTGACGTTAACGACAGACCGCGGCACGTTATTCGCCCGCGATGCTGGAAATCAGTTGACGGCTGTCAACATGGGTCAGCCACAATTGACGTGGCAGGACGTACCGCTTGCACGCGATGTTGACCTCGATGCTTTGCCAATCGACGGCGCGCCTTTGGCCACAGGGATGGGCAACCCACACTGTACGTTCTTCGTTGAAGATGCAGATTCAATTGACCTTGAAGCACGTGGCGCTGAGATTGAGCATCACCCCATTTACCCCGAACGCACCAATGTCCAGTTCGCCCATGTCATTGGCCCCGATCATTTGCGGATGCGTGTTTGGGAACGCGGTGTTGGCGTGACATTGGCGTCCGGATCTTCGTCCTGTGCCACAGCGGTTGCCGCACACCGCAAGGGGCTGACAGGCAAATCCGTGCGAATAGACCTTGATGGTGGCACCATCCAAATAGACTGGCGCGATGATGGCGTTTGGATGACAGGGCCTACGGCCCATGTCTTTGACGGTATCTGGCACCTATGAATGCGCCGAAGTTCACCACCCTTGGCTGCCGCCTGAATGCCTATGAAACCGAAGCAATGAAAGAGCTAGCGGGTGCGGCTGGCGTGCAGAACGCAGTTGTTGTGAATACATGCGCAGTAACCGCCGAAGCGGTGCGCAAAGCCAAAAAAGAAATCCGTAAACTGCGCCGCGAAAACCCGGATGCGGCGTTGATCGTGACAGGCTGCGCCGCGCAGACCGAACCGGAAACTTTTGTCGCAATGCCCGAGGTCAGCAAGGTTATCGGCAACACCGAAAAAATGCAGGCAGAAACATGGAACGGCATGGCGCCGGACCTCATCGGGCAAACTGAACCGGTGCAGGTCGATGACATCATGTCGGTCACCGAAACCGCAGGGCATTTGATCGACGGCTTCGGCACGCGATCGCGCGCTTATGTTCAGGTTCAAAACGGCTGCGATCACCGTTGCACCTTTTGCATTATTCCCTATGGCCGCGGCAATTCACGCTCTGTTCCGGCTGGCGTTGTGGTTGAGCAGATCAAACGGCTTGTTGGTAAGGGTTACAACGAAGTGGTGCTGACAGGCGTTGACCTAACGTCTTGGGGTGCTGACCTGCCTGCCGAGCCCAAGCTCGGCGATCTCGTGATGCGTATCCTGAAACTTGTGCCGGACTTGCCACGCCTACGAATCAGCAGCATCGATTCGATTGAGGTCGACGAAAACCTCATGCAAGCCATCGCAACCGAACCGCGCCTCATGCCGCATTTGCACTTGTCGCTTCAACATGGTGACGACCTGATCCTGAAACGTATGAAACGCCGTCATTTGCGCGACGACGCGATCAAGTTTTCAGAAGACGCCCGCAAACTGCGACCAGATATGACGTTTGGCGCCGACATTATCGCTGGTTTTCCAACCGAAACCGAAGCGCATTTCGAAAACTCCCTTAAACTGGTCGATGACTGCGCCCTCACTTGGTTGCACGTCTTCCCCTATTCGCCCCGCCAAGGCACGCCCGCCGCACGCATGCCAAGTGTGAACGGCAAAGACATCAAAGCCCGCGCCGCCCGCCTGCGCGAGGCTGGTAGCGTGCGCGTTCATGCGCACCTTGCAGAACAAATTGGCAAGACACATCACATCTTGATGGAAAATCCGCGCATGGGCCGCACTGAGCAATTCACCGAAGTGGCTTTCGAAACTGACCAACCGGAATCCCAAATTGTCACCGCGAACATCACGGGCATCCGCGGCGAACAGCTCACCGCATGACATACCCTGTCCTCTATTCATTCCGCCGCTGCCCCTACGCCATGCGCGCCCGCCTCGCGATTGCGTCCAGCGGCCTAACGGTTGAACTGCGCGAAATTCTTTTGCGCGACAAAGCACCCGAGTTTCTTGCGGCATCGCCCAAGGGAACCGTTCCTGTTCTTATCGCAAACAAAGTTATCGAAGAATCCTTTGACGTCATGTGCTGGGCCTTAGAGCAATCCGACCCCGAGAACCTGCTGCGCCCAATGACCGACGCGGCCTACGCATTGATCAAAGAATCGGACGGCCCATTTAAAACCGCGTTGGATCATACGAAATACGCCGTGCGCCACCCTGAACTTGATCCATCCGAAAGCCGCGCAACAGCCGCCGCCTTTATCGCGAAACTCGACACCCTGCTAAATGGCAAGCCTTGGCTTTACGGAGATGACCCGTCCCTAGCCGACCTCGCCATTCTGCCCTTCGTGCGTCAGTTCGCCCATACCGATCTTGATTGGTGGGATGCGCAGACCTTTACACATGCGCAAGACTGGCTTGCGGCGTTCAAAGCGTCTGATCGGTTTACGTCTATCATGACGAAATACACCCCTTGGAAAACAGGGGATGACGTGGTCCTGTTCCCTTAACAAAGGACAGCCGCCATGCACCCCAATCCGATCTACCGCAGCACGCCTGAAGACCGCGCAATCACGTTCGCCCGTGCCCGCTCCTTTGGTCAGATCACTGCTATGGGTCCCGATGGGCTGTTGGCGTCTCATGTTCCGGTCTTGCTGTCTGACGACGCCACTACGCTTGATTTGCATCTGGTACGCTCAAACCCTATCGCACGCGCCTTGTCCGAACCGCTAACCGTCCTCCTCACGATCACGGGTCCTGATGGGTATGTCTCGCCAGACTGGTACGGCGTCGATGAGCAAGTGCCGACATGGAATTATGTGTCCGTCCACATCCACGGTACATTGGAAAGGCTTGACCAAGACATGATCCGCGATGTGCTGGACCGTCAGTCTGCGCTGTTTGAAAACCAACTGCCAAAGCCGGCATGGACCACCCAAAAGATGACACCAGACACCCTCGACAAAATGATGCGCCAGATTGTGCCGTGCCGTTTGACCATTACTGACATCCAAAGCACATTCAAACTGAACCAGAACAAACCCGATGACGTGCGCCTGCGCGCCGCTGATGAAATGGCACAAAGCGGGATTGGCATGGAAACGAACGCCCTTGCCGACCTTATGCGCACCCCTCCCAACAACGACTAAAAGGACACCCCATGAAACTCATCATGTCACCACCCTCCCCGTTCGCCCGCAAAGCCCGTGTTCTGTTGCGTGAAACAGGAATGATCGACCGAGTCGAAGAAATTGAGGTCTCATCCACACCGCTCAACTCCGCGCCCGAAATTCTGGCAGCGAATCCCTTGGGTAAAATTCCCGCCCTGATCCGCGAAGACGGCCCCGCCATCTATGACAGCCGCGTCATTACCCGCTATTTGGACGATATGGCCGATTCCGGCCTCTACCCGACGACAAGCCTTTACGAAGTCCTGACTCTCGAGGCGACCGCAGACGAGTTAATGGTGGTGACCGTCGGCATGATCTATGGCGAACGCTTCCGCGAAGACGCGCCAGAGTGGACCGAGGCCCAATGGGGCAAGGCCGCCCGTGCCATCGCCGCGATCAACAGCCGCTGGATGAGCCACCTAAACGGCCCTTTAAACATGGCGCAAATCGCGGTTTCCTGTGCGCTGTCCTACGTTGATCTGCGCCATGACGCCCGCAATTGGCGTCACGGCAACGAGGCTTTGGCCAACTGGCAGGCCGAATTTGAGAACCGCGACGCGATGCAGGCAACAAAACCAACCTAAGGGCCAATCGCCGCATGCGACGAACTGTGCTTGAATCTTGCTGGACCTACGCAGTGTTGGCCGCTAAGAACCAAACGGAATGAATGTCCCTTTTGAGGGGCTTTCGTCGTATTTGACGGGCAATTGCCCCAAAATCCGGAGATGAACAGGTGTCAAACGCAGCAGAACATCAAGCAACGCGACGCGATTTTATTTATTACGCGACCGCCGGCGCTGGTGCAGTTATCACGGGTGCCTCGGTTTGGCCGCTCGTAAATCAAATGAACCCCTCAGCAGACGTTCTCGCGCTTGCTTCAATTCGACAGGACGTAAGCGCCGTTGAACCCGGCATGCAGCTCACGGTGCTGTGGCAAGGTAAGCCCGTTTTTATCCGCCACCGCACAGGTGCCGAAATTGCGGAAGCTCAGGCGCAAGACGCTGAAGCAGCGACATTCATTGACGGGCTTTCCCGAAATGAAAACTTGGATGCAACGGCTGATGCATCGGACGCCAACCGCGTGATGCCATCCCCTGAAGGCGAAGCCGAAGGTGCATGGATTGTTCAAATGGGTGTTTGTACGCACCTCGGTTGCGTTCCACTTGGTGACGGCGCTGGTGACTTTGGTGGTTGGTTCTGCCCATGTCACGGCTCACACTACGATTTGGCCGGACGCATTCGTAAAGGCCCTGCGCCAGAGAACCTTCCGGTTCCGCCTGCGCGTTGGGTTGATTCAACAACTATCGAACTCGGTTAAGGAGATAGACACATGGGTGGCATTCCCCACGACCATTACGAACCGAAGTCTAACGCTGAAAAGTGGCTCGACAGCCGCTTGCCAATTGTTGGCCTGATTTACGGCACATTGATGATCCCCACGCCAAAGAACCTGAACTGGATGTGGATCTGGGGCATCGTTCTGGCATTTACGCTCGCACTGCAAATCGCAACGGGCGTTGTCCTTGTGATGCACTACACACCGCACGTTGATATGGCGTTCCAATCGGTTGAACACATCATGCGTGACGTAAACGGCGGTCACATGATCCGCTATTTCCACATGAACGGTGCATCACTGTTCTTCGTGGCTGTTTACGCCCACATGTTCCGTGGCCTTTACTACGGTTCCTACAAAGCCCCACGCGAAGTCACATGGATCATCGGCATGTTGATCTTCATCCTGATGATGGCGACAGGCTTCTTGGGCTACGTTCTGCCTTGGGGTCAAATGTCCTTCCACGGTACGGCCGTTATCACTGGCCTGTTCGGTGCGATCCCGTTCGTTGGTGAAAGCCTGCAGACATGGCTCTTGGGCGCTAGCGCCGTTGGCCAACCTGCTCTGAACCGCTTCTTCTCACTGCACTACCTGCTGCCATTCGTAATCGCTGCACTTGTGATCGTTCACATCTGGGCATTCCACACGACAGGTAACAACAACCCAACAGGGGTTGAGGTACGTCGCGGGTCAAAAGAAGAAGCCGAAAAAGACACGCTTCCGTTCTGGCCATACTTCGTGATCAAGGATCTGTTCGCATTGGCAGTCATCCTGACGGTCTTCGTAGCAATCGTTGGCTTCATGCCAAACTTCCTTGGCCACCCTGACAACTACATCGAAGCCAACGCTCTGGTCACGCCAGCGCACATCGTTCCGGAATGGTACTTCTTGCCGTTCTACGCGATCCTGCGGGCCTTTGATAACACGGTCTGGGTTGTGATCTTCGCTGAATGGATCAGCTTTGGTATCATCGACGCCAAGTTCTTTGGCGTACTGGCAATGTTCGGTGCAATCGCAGTTATGGCACTTGTGCCTTGGCTCGATACGTCCTCCACACGTTCCGGTCGTTATCGTCCGATGTTCAAGTGGTGGTTCGCCATCCTTTGCGTGGACTTCATCGTCTTGATGTGGGCCGGCGCTATGCCAGCTGAGGGTATCTACCCGATCATCGCGCTCATCGGTGCAACGTACTGGTTCGCCTATTTCCTCGTAATCCTGCCGCTTCTGGGCGTTATCGAAAAACCGATGGCACCACCCGCGACAATCGAGGACGACTTCAACGCGCACTACGGCCAAACGGCTGCTTCGGACAACTCCGCAGCATCTCCGGCTGAGTGAGAAAGGACCAATGAACATGTTCCGCAAACTCACCCTTACCGCAGCAGTTGCTCTTGGCCTTGCCTCGGGCTCTGCCTACGCCGCCGGTTCCGAATCCCACATCGAGGATTTTGATTTCTCGTTCGAGGGCCCATTCGGTTCCTATGACACGAACCAGCTTCAGCGTGGTCTTCAGATCTACACTGAAGTCTGTTCCTCCTGTCACGGTTTGAAATTCGTCGCCTTCCGCAATCTGCATGACGAAGGCGGCCCATCGCTGCCAGAAGACCAGATGCGCGCATATGCGGAATTCTACGAAGTATTCGATGAATCGCTGTTTGATGGCGAAGGCGATTTCCGCACAGCCACACCCGCGGATCGCTTTCCGGAAAGCCAATTGTCCACAGCACCCGACTTGTCGCTGATGGCCAAGGC
>JAHBAO020000411.1 GCA_018500065.2 Octadecabacter sp.
CCCAAAGGCGCGAGCCCCTTACCGGGGCTTGAGGCCGCGGGTGAGATTTCTGCGGTTGGCGCTGGCGTGACCGATTGGTCACTGGGCGACCAAGTTTGCGCGCTGTTGCCAGGTGGCGGCTACGCCGAAGAAGCGGTCACACCCGCCGCGCATTGCCTGCCGGTTCCTGATGGGTTGTCGTTGAAACAAGCGGCGTGTTTGCCTGAAACCTTCTTCACCGTGTGGTCCAACGTGTTCATGCGTGGCGGGTTGAAAGCGGGTGAACGCTTCTTGGTGCATGGCGGTTCTTCAGGCATTGGCACAACCGCGATCCAACTGGCCAATGCATTCGGTGCACGGGTGTTTACGACCGCTGGGTCGGATGCCAAATGCGCGGCGTGCCTCGACCTTGGAGCTGAAATTGCAATGAATTACCGTGACGTGGATTTCGTCGACGTGATGAAAGCGCAAGGCGGTGCGAACCTTATCCTCGATATGGTCGGAGGCGACTACCTGCCACACAATGTACGCGCCTTGGTCGATGATGGCCGCCTCGTGCAAATTGCCTTTCTTCAGGGGCCGAAAATCGAGTTGAACTTCGCGCACTTGATGATGCGTCGCCTGACAATCACGGGCAGTACGCTGCGTCCGCAGTCCGACTTGGCGAAGGCAGAGATCGCCGCCGCCCTTCGCCGCCACGTCTGGCCGCTCATCGCGGCAGGCAGGGTTGCACCCGTGATGGATCAAGAATTTGACTTGTCAGACGCAAGCAAAGCCCATGAACGGATGGAAAGTAGCGCCCATATCGGGAAGATCGTACTTAAAGTCGCCTAAGCTGGAAGACTGGCTTTTTTTTCCGCTTGTCTCCTACCGCACAGGATCAAACAACGCATCATCCAACGTGCAATCGCGGCTGACATCCGCTCCACACTCCCGCAGTTCCAGATCGCGCGTTAGGCAAATTCGCGCTTCTTGGATGCGCTGACTGCGGCACGTGATGGTTATCTCGTCTGCGTCCAGCCCGTCATTGTCGCGCATGAATGCCTCTTCGATCAGCGATGCGGGGAGGGTGACGGGATCTTCCAAACGGCGAAACACCGCAGGGCGTGTGATTAGCGCGTAAGCCTCGCGGGAAAGTGCGTAATAGTCGTCAGGTGACAGGCCCGAACAGGAGCCGTGTTTGTTCCATTGGTGCCACGCCAGTCCGCTTGTCCCCATGATGTCAGCCATCGCGCTTGTGTCTGCGCGGGATGGGTTGCGGAATGTGTGGTGGCAATCAGCGGGCCAGCCGTTTTCATATTGCGGCCAAAGACCATGCAGGACCCAGCCAAAATCTTTGTCGTCATCACATTGGGGCGAGTTGCGGGAATCGCCCTCTAACGCGCACCAATTCGGCGACCATGACAGGGACAAAACGTAGTAATCGAACTCTCCGGCGACGTCTTGGGCCTTGGCAGGCAGAGCAACAATGCAAAGTAGGGCTAATATTCGCAGCATTTGGGGTCTTTCCATAATCAAGTCGCCCGACTATATATCACCCAAGTTCCCCGACAATGTGAACCCGGCCAAATTGGTCTGCCCCTTCAAGGGCGCGGGAGAGGCATGTCGATTGATAAGGAGAAACGCGATGAGCGGTACACCAATTATGGCCAAAGCCACAGCAGTTTGGCTGTGTGACAACACAACAATGACATTCCGTCAGATCGCTGTTTTCTGCGGCCTGCACGAACTGGAAGTTCAGGGCATCGCGGATGGCGACGTTGCAACTGGCGTCAAAGGGTTCGACCCGATTGCCAACAAGCAACTGACGCAAGAAGAGATCGACAAAGGCGAAGCTGACCCGAAGTATAACCTTCAGCTGCTCTTTAACCCGGCATCCGCAGGCGAAGAAAAGCGCCGCGGCCCGCGTTACACACCGCTGTCCAAGCGTCAGGACCGCCCTGCGTCTATTTACTGGTTAGTGAAATTCCACCCAGAATTGTCAGATGGCCAGATTTCCAAACTGGTTGGCACAACCAAGCCGACAATTCAGGCGATCCGCGAGCGCACGCACTGGAACATCAACAACATCGAACCGATTGATCCTGTTGCGCTGGGCCTGTGTAAACAGACCGAGCTTGATGCGGCCGTGCAAAAGGCCAACGCCAAGAAAGCCAAAGAAGGCGGCGTAATGACGGATGATGAACGCCGCAAGCTGGTCTCCACCGAGCAGAGCCTTGGTTTGGAAGAGCCAAAGATCCCGTCCTCGATCGAAGGACTTGAGACGTTCACACTCAGCACTGATGTTGAGCCGGAAGAAGACACATCGGTTCCGGACAAAGACACGTTCTTTAACCTGCCAGACGATGCGGGCGACGACGAAGATTAAGCGCTTACAGATTTTTCGTGAACCAAATGAAGCCCCGGTCGGAAGACTGGGGCTTTTTTGTCACGGTCCAAAATTCGTGCCTTTTAGGAAAACTGTAACCACATTTGTGCCCCATTTGCCCCTTAGAACTAAGCCATTCTTAATCCAAGATGCCCAAAAGGGTGCGCGTGAAGGAGAGCAGGCAGATGTTTCAAGACGTTCAGGATTTCAAAGATCCTCAAATTCATACGCTGGTTCGCAAAAGCCGGTCGCAGGACGACGCGTCTGATCTGTTTGGTGATCCGCCGCCTTCCGATCTGTTGTCGGATTATCCGTTAGACGCAGCAGGACACGAGCGTAGTGTTATGTTGCAGCAGAAGTTCACGGATCGGCGTTTTAACGTTGAGCGGTGCTGGAACCAAATCCAACAATACCTGCCAGAGCTTCTAACATCGTCGCCGCAAGACGTATTGGAAATATCGACGAAACATGGCGCGATGCTAGAGATTTTGCGCCACTACGGGCACAACGTTATGGGAACCGACTACGCGACCGCGACTTGGTCAACGGCGGCCAAGGGCGTTGATAAACCCGATTGGCCCTATCGCCATGTCGTCGAAAGCGTTGGTTTGCCGATGACAGTGTTCAATAACGCTGACGCGCAATACCCGTTTGAAACCCAAAGCTTCGATACGACATTGTGTTTTCAGGCACTTGAAAACACGGGTCACCCTGACGACTGGATGTCTGCAATCGATGAATTTTGCCGCATTAGCCGCAAATCGGTGTTTGTAATGCTTGGCCATTTGAACCCGAAAACGCGCGCGAATTCAGACTACAACTATGCCTTCCACAGCTTTCGTCGTGAGTTGCGTAGCTATCGTGATAACGGTTTTGTCTGCACTGGAACGTTTGTCCATTGGGGGCAAGCGTTGGGCTTCAAACTAACGGCTGAGTGAATTGCCTCAGAGGGCTTTGCGGGCGTTCAGCGCGGCCGTAATTGTGCCGTCATCAAGGTAGTCCAGCTCTCCACCCACTGGCACGCCTTGCGCAAGGGATGTGACCTGAACACCCTGCAATTCGTCAGCAATGTAATGTGCTGTGGTTTGCCCGTCGATTGTCGCGCCAAGCGCAAGAATGACTTCGGTGATATGTTCGGTCGTAACGCGGTCGCGTAATTTGGGTATGCGCAACTCGTCCGGCCCGATGTCATCAAGGGCGGACAATGTCCCACCAAGCACGTGATAGCGGCCTTTGAAGACGC
>JAHBAO020000087.1 GCA_018500065.2 Octadecabacter sp.
GGGTGCGAAGCCAACCGATGCAGACTTCCTGCTGCGCGATGAAGCCGTAAACGCCCGCGTGCTTGAGGCGTTTGAAGCCGAAGGTGCGGATGCGTGGTATAAGGACGGCGCGAAGGCGCGGTTCCTTGGCAGCGATCACAACCATGATGACTACGATCAGGTCATGGATATTCTGGATGTTTGGTTTGATTCCGGTTCGACCCATGCGTTTACGTTGCGGGATCGTGAAGACGGGTCTGATGATGGCTTGGCTGACCTTTATCTTGAAGGTACCGATCAGCACCGTGGCTGGTTCCATTCGTCGATGTTGCAGGGCTGTGGCACCATTGGTCGTGCGCCCTATCGTGGTGTGCTGACGCACGGGTTCACGCTGGATGAGAAGGGCATGAAGATGTCCAAATCCATCGGCAACACCATCGTGCCTGAAAAGATCGTGCAGCAGTACGGCGCGGATATCTTGCGTCTTTGGGTGGCGCAGGTTGATTTCACCAATGACCAGCGGATTGGCGACGAGATCCTGAAAGGGGTCGCCGATAGCTATCGCCGTTTGCGCAACACGTTGCGATATATGCTGGGGTCGCTTGGTGATTTTGACGCAAGCAAGGCTGTGTCGCGGGATGATATGCCCGAGCTTGAACAGCTGATCCTGCACAAGCTGGCGGTGCTGGATGGTGTCGTGCGTGAGGGTTACGCGCGATACGATTTCCAAGGCGTGTTCCGCGCTATCTTTGAATTTGCCACGCTGGACCTGTCGTCGTTCTACTTCGATATCCGCAAGGATGCGTTGTATTGTGATGGGGATACCGAGCGCCGTTTGGCGGCGTTGACGGTGCTGGATGCATTGTATGCGCGGCTGACCACTTGGCTTGCCCCGATTCTGACGTTCACGATGGAAGAGGTCTGGTTGGAGCGCAATGGCGCGGACACATCGGTGCATCTGGTTGATTTCCCTGACACGCCTGCGGAATGGCGCGATGATGAACTGGCGGCACGTTCCGAAGTGGTGCGCGCGGTACGTCGTGTGGTGACGGGTGCGTTGGAAGAACAGCGCACGGCCAAGGTTATCGGCTCGTCGCTTGAGGCGGCGCCGACTGTTTACCTTAATGCGGAGTTGGCGAAGGTTGTAACGAACCCCGACACCTTCGCGGACCTGTGCATCACCAGCCAGATCACGATCACACAAGGCGACGCACCGGATGGCGCGTTCACTTTGGATGATGTTGACGGCGTGGGTGTTGTGTTTGGCATGTCAGACGGCGAAAAATGCGAGCGCTGCTGGAAAATTCTGCCAGACGTGGGCACACACAGTCATGATGGTGTTTGCGGCCGCTGCGATGGGGCGCTTAATGGAGCCGCATAACCCAAACTGGAAAGCCCGCTGCGAGGCGGGCTTTCTTGCGCAAGAGGTGATGGGCACGCTTGGCGTGACGATCGCGGACATTGCGCCGGGTCGCGTGGTGTTGGAAATGCCGTTCAACGCGGCGTTCACCCAGCATCACGGGTTCTTGCATGCAGGGACGGTGACAACGGCCCTTGATAGCGCCTGCGGGTTTGCTGCGTTTACCTTGATGCCGCAAGATCGCGAAGTGCTAACGGTCGAGTTCAAATCCAACTTTCTGAGCCCCGCCAAGGGCGCGGCCTTTCGCTTTGAGGGTGAAGTTGTGAAATCTGGCCGCACGCTGAGCGTGACGCGTGGAACCGCTTTCGCGGACGGAGTTGCGATTTCGACGATGCAAGCCACGATGATGGCGGTCACGACTCCCTAAGTATGAACCAATGCGCAGGTTTCTGATTGCTCCGCCCCCGCTGGCGGGCCAAAATTGAATATGCCCAATCTCACTATCCCTACCCAATTCGGCCCCTTAACCCTTTGTGAAGAGGACGGCGCAATTGTGCGCGTGGAGTGGGAGGGTGATGGGCGTGACGAGACACCGCTATTGATCGAGGCCGCGGCGCAGTTGCGGGCCTATGATGATGGGACGCTCGAGAAATTTGACCTGCCGCTCCGTGTCGCGGGGTCTGACTTTCAACGTGCGGTCTGCGATCAGATGTCTGCCATCCCGTTTGGCCAAACCGTCACCTACGGCGATATTGCCAAAGCGCTTGGTCAATCCGCGCAGGCTGTTGGGTCTGCTTGTGGCGGCAACCCTATTCCGGTGATTATCCCGTGCCACCGCGTGATGGGGGCCAAAGGGCTGACGGGGTTTTCCGGCAAGGGCGGCGTCGAAACCAAGGTCGCGCTGCTACGCCATGAAGGGGCCGGCGGGTTTCTGATTTAACCGTCGGGACCGTGGAGGACCTGTTGCACAGCGCCTGCTGCGAGCAGGTAGGCGGATGTGATCATCAGGCCCCAAAATACACTGGTTGCAGGTTCAAAGTTTTCCCACGCGGCAAAGCCTGCAAACACCGTCCATGCCAATGCCATCGGCAGCGAGATCGCGCGCCAGCGGTCTGTACGCACGGGGTGGATGAATTTGATCGGCAGGAACATCGCCACGGCCAGCACCGTCACCAGCACCAGACAGGCCCACCACGGCGGGGACAGCGCGAACAGCACAAGGATCAGCATGTTCCAACATCCAGGAAAGCCGGAGAAAGAATTATCCTTAGTTTTCATGCGCGTATCGCAAAAATATAGGGCGGAGCCGAAGGTAATGACGATGATCGCCACCCAGCCTGACCAACCATCCATCAGGCCAGACGCATAAAGTGCGTAGGCCGGAATGAACACGTAGGTAAGGTAGTCGATGATCAGATCAAGCAACACGCCGTCAAACTGCGGCGCGTATTTCTTGACGTTGAAGTGCCGTGCAAGTGGTCCGTCAATTCCATCCACCGAAAACGCCACGATAAGCCAAACAAACATCATCGCCCAGTCTTTCTGGATCGCTTGCAACATGGCGAGCATGGCGAAAACGGCACCCGTGGCGGTCAGAAAATGGACGGCTAGGGCTTTGGCTTGTGCATTCATCGGGCTGTCATGACGTAAGTGGCGTACTAGGGCAAGTCAGGTTTACTTGGCTGCCCTCGGATGGGCCGCGTCGTAGACTTCCATCAAACGCGCGGTGTCGACGGCGGTGTAGGCCTGTGTTGTGGACAAAGACGCATGTCCGAGGAGTTCTTGAATAGAGCGCAAATCGCCACCAGCGTTCAACAAATGCGTGGCAAAGCTGTGGCGTAAAGCGTGGGGCGTGGCCGTGGCAGGTAGGCCCAGCTGCATGCGGGATTGCGCCATGACCGACTGGATCGCCTTGGGGTAAAGCGGGCCGCCACGTGCACCACGAAAGATCGGCGCGTCGGGTTCCATCGGGTGCGGGCAGGCGTCTAGATAGGCATTTACGGCAGCGCGGGCCGCTGGGATGACGGGCACAAGGCGTTCTTTGCCGCCCTTACCGACAATGCGCAGCGTCGCGGGTAGGGGGACGTCCTTTGCGGTCAGGCCAAGGGCCTCGGATATCCGCAAACCGCAGCCGTATAACAGGGTAACGACGGCAACA
>JAHBAO020000334.1 GCA_018500065.2 Octadecabacter sp.
GCGACAATTGCCCGGACCGTAACCGTGCAGGTTTCCCCAAACCAAGTTGCGGCGCTTGCGCAAGCGCAAGCCACCGGCAACCTGTCGTTGTCCCTTGTTGGTCGTACGGACGATACTGTTTCAGGTGCGATCGAAGTCGATCAGGCCAGCCTTTTGGGAATTGTGCAACAGGCACCGGCCCCTGAAGTCCAAGCAGAAGAAGAATGTACAATCCGGACCCGTCGCGGTGCTGAAGTGATCGACATTCCGATCCCGTGCACCAACTAAGCTGACACTGCGGAAATAGCTAACTGACTGATTTGGCATTGTTCAATGCGTATGTGTCCCGCTCGCAGGGATGTACAAATTGCACAAATCCAACCCCAACCTAACAGACGCCCTGGCCCCGCCTTGGGCGTCTGTTGCGGTTCAAACTGGACGCGCTTTTGCGCAACTGTTGCCAGTTACCCACATAAACTACGCGGCGCAACGCATTGATTCTTGCAAAAAATGTCATTTTGGCGCAGGGTCAGCGTAATGACGGGCAAAAGTCCGCTCCG
This sequence comes from Octadecabacter sp., assembly GCA_018500065.2. GTDB lineage: Bacteria > Pseudomonadota > Alphaproteobacteria > Rhodobacterales > Rhodobacteraceae > Octadecabacter. The sequence continues at coordinate 540 of JAHBAO020000334.1, forward strand.
GGCGTGACATTAGAGGCAGGTCACAATGACACAAAAAAGATTTATCAAGGCCGCCCTAACTGGGTTGGCTCTTACATTTACACACCTTCCGGCTCAACTTTCCGCCGAGACGCTTCAGGTCATGCGAGGCGCACCTTCGAGTGCGCTTAACGTGCCTATGAACAGGGCGGTCGTAATTGAGAGCGACGTTCCATTTACTGAACTTTCGATCGCAAACCCTACGATTGCTGACATTTCGTCGCTTTCGGATCGCACAATTTACGTTCTGGGTAAGGAACCGGGTCGCACGACACTTACGCTTCTGGGTGGTGACGGACGGCTTATTACCAATGTCGAAGTCCACGTGACACCAGACATCGCAGAATTCAAAGAACGCCTTGAGCAAATTTTGCCCGGTGAAAACATCGAAGTTCGCACCGCGAACGACGGTATCGTTCTTTCCGGCACGGTTTCCTCCGTTGCACGCCTCGATCGCGCGCTGCAACTGGCCAACCGTTACGCACCGGACCGCGTGTCCAACCTCATGAGTGTTGGCGGAACCCAACAGGTTATGTTGCGTGTGCGCTTTGCAGAGATGCAGCGTTCCGTTTCCAAATCCCTCAGCTCCTCCCTGTCCTTGGGCGGCAGCACATTGGGTGGCGATCTCGGCCTTTCGGCTGGGACCGGCACAACCGTCGGTTCTACGGCGCAGACTTCGGCACTTAGCGGTACGACACCGGCAAGCAACGACAATGCGGGCGCATTCCTGTTTGGTTTCAATGCTGGTGGTGTCGAAGTCGGCATCCTTTTGGAAGCTCTCGAAAGCCGTGGCGTCGTTCGCACACTTGCAGAACCCAATCTGACAGCCCTTTCCGGCCAAGAAGCCAGTTTCCTCGCCGGTGGTGAGTATCCTGTGCCGATTTCTCAGGACGCAGGCTCTGTAACCGTTGAATACAAGCCTTTCGGCATCGAGTTGTTCTTTATTCCGCGTGTGATTGATGGCGACATCATCAACCTTGAACTCAAAGCTTCCGTCAGCTCGCTTGATCCAACGAATGGCTTTTCGCAGAACGGCTTTAACATCGCCGCGTTCCGCACCCGCGAAACATCAACAACCGTTGAGATGCGCGATGGCGAAAGCTTTGCAATCGCTGGACTTTTGTCCGACGATTTCGTGGATCTCTCCGGCCAGGTTCCTTGGGCGGGTGATATCCCTGTTCTTGGCGCACTGTTCCGTTCCGCTGAATATAGCCGCCAACAAACCGAGCTGGTGATCATCGTCACACCGCATCTTGTGACACCGACACGTGGCGAAGCCCTTGCGCTTCCGACGGATCGTGTACGCCCACCCACCGAACGTGACTTGTTCCTCTTTGGTCGCGTCGCGGCAGAGAACGCGCCACAACAAGGCGGCGCCGGTGAGGTTGCACGACAAGACTTCAGCGGTTCATATGGTTACGTATTGGACTAATGATGGGAAACGGGGCCATGAAAACGACAGCAGCTTTGACAGCAGCAGTGCTTGCCCTCACGGGTTGCACAGGTGGCACCACAACGCAGTGGCGTGACTTTAACACCCGCGAAGCAGGGTCCGAAATCGATACGGGCTACTTTGGCAACGCGACCATGAACAACACACAGATCCAGACGGGTCAGTCGAGCTTCATGATCAACTTGAACCGTCGTTTCACCGCCGAAGTGAACACAATGGTGACTTTCCCGTTTAATTCCACAGTGTTGGACGGGACAGCACGTGCGACCCTGCAACAGCAGGCATCCTGGATCCGTCAGTTCCCAGAAGTGCGCTTTAAGGTCTACGGTCACACTGATTTGGTGGGTGCGACGGCTTATAACCGCCGTTTGGGTCTGCGCCGCGCAGAAGCCGCCGTTCTTTATCTGACAAGTCAGGGGATTGATCGCAGCCGTCTTGAGGCCGTTGTTTCGTTTGGTGAAACGCAGCCGTTGATCGTGACCCAAGGTCAGGAACGCCGCAACAGACGCACCGTGACAGAAGTGTCCGGCTTTATTCAGTCCCACCCAACGGTGATGAACGGCCAATACGGTGAGATCATTTTCCGCGACTATGTTGGCACGGGTGTTTCCGCGGCCCTCGGCCCGCGTGATACCACTGATCTGGGGAACTCGAACGCGCTGCCTGGCGGCGAATAGACCCAAAAGCTGAACAGTTTGATGAATTTAGGGGCCCTTACGGGGCCCCTGTTCGTTTCAACGCTGTCTTACAACTTGGAAACAACCCTGCGATTTATTCGTTACCGTCGCCAAATACCGCACAAATGGGCAGTTGTGGCCCCATTCCTGCCCCCTTTCCTCAGCATAAACACACCTGACAGCGCCCCCAGTGCGACTTGCGTTCGGGGCCATAGAACAGAAGTGGCGCATAATTAGCGCGCCGTTGAACTGGTGTAAGAGGACGATAAGGCAATGAGTAGTACGAATATGTTACAGCCTGAGCCACAACCGATCACTGCATGCACGGTGAGCCGTGATGTACAGAACTTCGATCTTTTGATCGAAGACATGGAAGCCTGCCTTGGCGAAAGCTGGGGTGACTTAGGGTTTGGTGACGCGTTGCCGTTCCTCGAGCAGCCCGAAGCGGCCGACCTTGAATTCATCGCGATTGCACTGGATGAAGAAGATGAAAGCGATCTGTTCATCATTTCCGAAATCATCCGCGCCGCAAAAGAACGCAATATCAAAGTGTTACTGATATCCGAAGATGTATCCCCTGCCTCGTTGCATGGGTTGCTGCGCGAAGGTGGTGATGAATTCGTCCCCTACCCGCTTCCTGAAGGCGAACTTGCACAAGCCATTGATCGTGTTTTGACCCCTCCAGAGCCGGCACCAGTCGCGCCTGAACTTCACAACAAACTCAAAGCCACTGGCGACCACAACGGTGTGGTGATCCCGGTTCAAGGCATGTCGGGCGGCACAGGTGCGACGACATTGGCTGTGAACCTCGCTTGGGAACTCGCCAATATGGAACCACCCAAAGTTAAGGGCGTTGATTCCCCGCCAAGCCCACGGGTTTGTATCCTCGATCTGGATTTCCAGTTCGGTTCTGTGTCCACATATCTGGACCTGCCGCGCCGCGAGTCCGTATTTGAGATGCTGCAAGACACCGAAAGCATGGACAGCGAAAGCTTCATGCACTCTCTGCTGTCGTTTGAGCAGAAATTGCAGGTGTTGACCGCGCCGACCGATTTGATCCCGCTGGATCTGATGTCGCCTGAAGATATTGATCGCATCATCGAAATGGCGCGCACGAACTTCGATTACGTTATCATCGACATGCCAATGACAATGGTCGAGTGGTCTGAAACCGTGTTGCAAAAGGCGCACGTATACTTCGCGACCCTCGAGTTGGACATGCGCTCGGCGCAAAACACGCTCCGCATCAAGCGCGCGCTGCAAAGTGAGCAGCTGCCGTTCGATAAGCTGCGTTTCGTTCTGAACCGCGCTCCGAAATTTACGGATCTGAACGGGAAAAGCCGGATCAAGCGTCTGGCGGAAAGCCTCGGCATCTCAATTGAGGTGCAACTGCCGGATGGCGGTAAGCCTGTGTCCCAGAACGCGGATCACGGTGTTCCTATGGCCGAAGCCATCGCCAAAAATCCGCTGCGCAAAGAAATCGCGAAGCTGGCTAAATCCGTGCACGAGGTCAATTCGACCGACGTCGCAGCAACCGCATAAAGGAGAGAATTGATGTTCTCTAAGTACAAAAAGACTGACCCTTTGGTTGCCAAAGCAACTGGCGCACCGGCTGCGGATATCGACACAAGCAATGTCACAGAATTGCCGACGGCCGCACCAGAAGCACCGCGCAAATCGATGATGCGTGCAGCGCCCGTTCAGGCCGTTGCGACAGCGGGTGATAAGGAAAAAAAGCGCAAAGAGCGTCTTGGCGACATTAAGCTAGAGCTGCACAAAGCGCTTTTGGACAACCTGAACCTCGCAGCGCTTGAGAACGCGACAGATCAGGATCTGAAAGCAGAAATCCAGGCCATTGCCCAAGAATCCTTGGATGAAATGGGCGTGGTTTTGAACCGCGAAGAACGCCAGACACTGACCAAAGAACTGTTCTTTGAAGTCAAAGGCCTCGGCCCGCTGGAAACACTACTGCAAGATGAAACCGTGAACGATATTCTCGTAAACGGCCCGCAGCAGATTTTCGTGGAACGCGATGGTAAGCTGCAGCTGACCGATGTGACGTTTAAGGATGAAAAGCACCTGTTGCGGATCATCGACAAAATCGTGTCCGCCGTTGGCCGCCGCGTTGATGAATCCAACCCTTACGTCGATGCGCGCTTGCAGGATGGGTCGCGTTTCAACGCGATGGTTCCGCCTGTTGCGGTGGATGGATCGCTGGTTTCCATTCGTAAGTTCAAAAAGGATAAGCTCGGGATCGACGATCTCGTGAACTTCGGTGCTTTCACCGAAGAAATGGCCGCATATTTACAGGCCGCGGTATCCACCCGCCTGAACATCATCGTTTCCGGTGGTACAGGTTCTGGTAAAACAACAACCCTGAACGCACTATCGTCTTTCATCGACAACGACGAACGCATCCTGACGATTGAGGATACGGCCGAACTTCAGCTGCAACAAACACACGTTGGCCGGATGGAATCCCGCCCACCAAACGTTGAAGGCAAAGGCGAAGTTAGCCCGCGCGACTGTCTGAAAAACGCCCTGCGTATGCGTCCTGACCGCATCATCGTTGGGGAAACCCGTGGCGAGGAAGTTATCGATATGCTTCAGGCCATGAACACCGGTCACGATGGGTCGATGACTACAATTCACGCCAACTCTGCGCGTGATGGTGTGTCGCGTCTGGAAAACATGATCGCAATGGCGGGTATCGAAATGCCACTTAAGGCGGTTCGCTCCCAGATCTCATCTGCGGTGAACCTGATCGTGCAGGCCTCGCGTCTGCAGGATGGTTCGCGCCGCATGACCTCCATTACCGAAATCACCGGTATGGAAGGCGACGTGATCTCCATGCAGGAAATCTTCAAGTATCAGCGCGTCGGCCTGACACCTGACAACAAAATCATCGGCCACTTTACGGCCACCGGCGTACGTAGCCACTTCTCAGAGCGCTTCAAGCTTTGGGGTTACGATCTGCC
>JAHBAO020000056.1 GCA_018500065.2 Octadecabacter sp.
ACCCATGTTGTGACGGACGAATTCTGCCGCACCGGTGTTGATGGTGTGTATGCAATCGGTGACATCGCGGGTGCGCCTTGGCTGGCGCATAAGGCGTCCCATGAAGGCGTGATGGTCGCTGACTTGATCGCGGGCAAATCTGCGCATCCGGTTAAGCCCGAAAGCATCGCGGGGTGCACATATTGCCATCCGCAAGTGGCTTCTGTTGGTTACACCGAAGCGAAAGCCAAAGAACTGGGTTACGACATCAAGGTTGGGCGCTTCCCGTTCATCGGCAACGGCAAAGCGATTGCACTTGGCGAGGCTGAAGGCATGGTCAAAACCATCTTTGATGCAAAAACCGGCGAATTGCTGGGGGCGCATATGGTTGGGGCCGAAGTGACGGAGATGATCCAAGGCTATGTTATTGGACGTAAATTGGAGACCACGGAAGAAGACCTGATGGAAACTGTCTTCCCGCATCCAACCCTGTCAGAGATGATGCACGAAAGCGTACTGGACGCTTATGATCGCGTCATCCACATGTAATCTATGGCGATTTGATTGCTGGAAAGGGCGCCTGTTTGTGGCGCCCTTTTCTCAAAGGGTTGCCCCTGATGCGGGGGGGGCGTAGCCATCGGGAATGGATATTCAACGCACCAATTGGGCGCTTATCGGGCTGCTCTGGACGACGGGCCTTTTGGCGGCGGCGCAATTTGCAAAGCTGACGCTGACCCTTGATGGGTTTCAGGCGGCTTATCAAAACCAACCCGCACCACTGGCTGTTTCTGCCGTGTCGGTAGTGGGTATTTTGGGCGGTGCTGTCGCAGGTTTCTTCGTCGCGAAGATCGGCGCGCGCCGTTCTGTGCTTTGGGCGGTTGCGATGTCTGCGGTGGTGTCGTTGATCCAAGGTCGAGCGATGCCGTTTGAGTGGTTTATGGCCACGCGTATTATCGAAGGATTTGGGCATTTACTCCTTGTCGTGGCGCTCCCGACGATGATGGTCGCGCTGGCTAAGCCGAACGACAAAACGGTCGTGATGGGCATTTGGGGGACATTCTTTGGTGTGGGCTACGCGGTGTTGGCACTTGTGGTCCCTGTAATTGCGGAATGGGGCGGGCATTGGGCCGTATTCCGTGCGCACGGGATTTTGCTGGCGCTGATGTTTCCTGTTGTTTGGGTTGTGTTGCCAAAAGTCATGACGGCAGGGGCGGCGATGCCAAACATCGTTTCATTGCACCGCACAATCTACACCAACCCGCGCTATTTCGCGCCGGGGTTGGGGCATGGCATTTACACGTCAATCTTCATCGCATTGGTTGCGTTCCTACCCAGTACCCTTGGGGCTGCATGGCTGACAGCGGTTTTACCACTGGCCAATTTATCGGGCACGTTTGCTGCTGGCTTCGTCGCCAAATGGGTGCCTGCATCAAAGCTTTCGATCTATGGTTTTGTGTCAGGAATCATATTGTTTACTTTGTTGGCGCTGACGGGATCGATTGCGGTGGCGCTTATCGCTTTGTTCATGACCGGGCTGACAGCGGGTGCGAATTTCGCGGCCGTGCCTGAATTGAACAGCGCCCCCGAAGATCAAGCGCGGTCGAACGGGGCGATGGCGCAGATCGGCAATATCGGAACCTTCAGTGGTACGCCGATCTATGCTTTGGTCGCGGGGAACCTGTGGGGCATTGCTGGCGTCAGTGTCGTTATTTGTGTCGCGGGGGCGGTTTTCGCCGGACTTGCGTATCGCGCCGCGCGAATGTCAGCAGTGTGAGGTTAATTCTTTCCTATGTTCGCTGAATGTTCTAAATAGGGTCTGGTCACCACGCGCAACGTCATTATGTGGTGGTTTGAAATAGGGGGTCATGTCATGGCTGAGCTGAAAAACATCGAAGTGCGCGGTGCGCGCGAACATAACCTCAAGAACATCGACGTTGATATTCCGCGTGACAAACTGGTCGTGATTACGGGGCTTTCGGGTTCTGGGAAGTCCTCGCTCGCGTTTGATACGATCTATGCCGAGGGCCAGCGCCGATACGTGGAATCGCTTTCGGCGTATGCGCGTCAGTTTTTGGACATGATGGGCAAACCGGACGTTGACCATATCTCGGGCCTTAGTCCTGCGATTTCGATTGAGCAAAAAACGACATCTAAGAACCCGCGCTCTACCGTCGGCACTGTCACCGAAATTTACGACTACATGCGCCTGTTGTTTGCGCGCGTGGGCACGCCGTTTTCGCCGACGACGGGCCTACCGATTGAAGCGCAGCAAGTGCAGGACATGGTTGATCGTGTGATGGACATGGAGGAGGGAACCCGAGGGTTCCTTCTGGCCCCGATCGTACGTGACCGTAAGGGTGAATATCGCAAAGAATTCCTTGAGTTACGCAAGCAGGGGTTTCAGCGCGTTAAGGTGGATGGCGCGTTTTACGAGTTGGACGAACCGCCAACCTTGGACAAGAAATTCCGCCATGACATCGACGTTGTTGTTGACCGCATCGTGGTGCGTGAAGGGCTTGAAACACGGCTTGCGGATAGTTTCCGTACAGCGCTGGATTTGGCCGATGGCATCACCATTCTGGAAACTGCACCTAAGGAAGGTGATCCTGAACGCCTCACCTTCTCCGAAAATTTCTCCTGCCCCGTGTCAGGCTTTACCATCCCCGAGATCGAGCCGCGCTTGTTCTCGTTCAACGCGCCGTTTGGGGCCTGTCCGGAGTGTGATGGTTTGGGGGTTGAGCTGTTTTTTGATGAAGCGCTGGTTGTGCCAGACAAGACGTTGAAGGTTTATGACGGGGCGTTGGCGCCGTGGCGTAAGGGCAAAAGCCCGTATTTCTTGCAGACGATTGAGGCCATCGCCAAACATTACGAATTTAACAAGAACGACCGTTGGAAAGATCTGCCAGCCTTCGTGCAGCAGGTGTTTTTGCATGGCTCCGGCGACGAAGAGATCAAGTTTCGATATGACGAAGGCGGCCGCGTTTATGAGGTCAGCCGCGCATTTGAGGGCGTGATCCCCAACATGGAACGCCGCTACCGCGAGACGGATTCCAACTGGATCCGCGAGGAATTTGAACGCTATCAGAACAACCGGTCCTGCGGGACATGCGGCGGCTATCGTTTGCGCGAAGAAGCCTTGGCGGTGAAAATTGGTGGGTTGCACGTTGGCCAAGTCGTGCAGATGTCCATCAAAGAGGCCTTTGAGTGGTGCCAGTCGGTGCCTGAGGCGCTGACAAAACAAAAGAACGAAATCGCGGTTGCGATCCTGAAGGAAATCCGCGAACGCCTTGGGTTTCTGAACAACGTCGGCCTTGAATACCTGACGTTGTCGCGCAATTCCGGCACGTTGTCGGGCGGTGAAAGCCAGCGTATTCGGCTTGCGTCCCAGATCGGGTCTGGCTTGCAAGGGGTGCTGTATGTCTTGGATGAACCAAGCATCGGGTTGCACCAGCGCGACAATGACCGCCTTTTAACCACGCTGAAAAACCTTCGAGATCAAGGCAATACAGTGATTGTGGTTGAGCACGACGAAGAAGCCGTACGCGAGGCGGATTATGTGTTCGACATTGGACCCGGTGCAGGTGTGCATGGCGGTCAGGTGGTCGCAAAGGGCACTCCGGCCGACATTATCGCCAACCCCGACAGTATCACCGGCGATTATTTGGCCGGACGCCGCGAGATAAGCGTTCCAAAAGTGCGCCGTAAGGGAAACAAGAAAAAGGTCAGCGTCAAGAAGGCGAGCGGGAATAACCTGCAAGCCATTGATGTGGATTTTCCGCTGGGCAAATTCGTCTGTGTTACGGGCGTGTCTGGTGGCGGTAAGTCCACCCTGACGATTGAGACATTGTTCAAGACGGCGTCCATGAACCTGAACGGCGCGCGCCAAACGCCTGCACCGTGTGAGACGATCAAAGGGCTTGAGCATCTTGATAAGGTCATCGACATTGACCAGCGCCCCATCGGGCGCACGCCGCGATCCAACCCTGCGACCTATACCGGTGCGTTCACCCCGATCCGTGATTGGTTTGCGGGATTGCCCGAAGCCAAAGCGCGAGGCTACAAACCGGGCCGCTTCAGTTTCAACGTAAAGGGCGGACGTTGTGAAGCCTGTCAGGGCGATGGTGTCATCAAGATTGAGATGCACTTCCTGCCTGACGTCTATGTTGAATGCGAAACGTGCAAAGGCAAACGCTATAACCGTGAGACGCTTGAAATCCGGTTCAAGGGCAAGTCGATTGCCGATGTTTTGGACATGAATGTCGAAGAAGCGCAGGGGTTTTTCAAGGCGGTGCCCAGCATCCGCGACAAGATGGATGCGCTGATGCGTGTGGGTCTCGGCTACATCAAAGTTGGACAGCAGGCGACGACTTTGTCGGGTGGTGAGGCGCAGCGCGTCAAGCTGTCCAAAGAGCTTGCTAAACGGTCCACAGGTCGCACATTGTATATTCTGGACGAGCCAACCACGGGATTACACTTCGAAGATGTTCGAAAACTGCTAGAGGTGCTTCACGAACTGGTTGAGCTTGGCAATTCGGTTATCGTGATTGAGCACAATTTGGACGTCGTGAAAACCGCGGACCATGTGATCGATATTGGCCCTGAAGGGGGCGACAAAGGCGGCAAAGTTGTAGCCATCGGAACGCCGGAACAGATCGCAGACGTGAAAGAGTGCCACACGGGTCAGTACCTTAAAGAGATGCTGAAGCCAAAGAAGGCGGTCGCCGCCGAATAGTACGGCGAAATAGCTTGCGAATTTGGGCTGGCTTGGCCCTAAAGGTACGTGCCGACGTCGATTTGGCAGTTTGGCAATTCAGGGCGGACTTGCCCGCCCAACGCCGACTTGCCATCCGCCATCAGCGCGGACGTCCAGCTATAGAAGGCGGACTTGCGTCCCGACTTGCACGACAGAAAACAGCTCTGCGATGTGGTCGTTGTATAAACCAATGCAACCTGACGAGCTTTGACGCCCGATCTTGCGCGTGTCGTGTGTGCCGTGAATCAGGTACGCGGGCCAATC
>JAHBAO020000272.1 GCA_018500065.2 Octadecabacter sp.
AAGCCACCCCGTCCAGTCCCAAATCAACAATTTCATCCAGTGTCGGTTCGCGTCCGAGCAGTGCAAATGGGGTCATACGTGCAGCCCCAAGTGGCGGGTTCGCGCTTAGCTGAAGGCGCGCAGTGCCGCGTGGCGCCGGAAGGTCTTGGATAAAGGCACCAAGCGCTTCACGACTCGTAGACGGGACAATGCTGTCTGGTAACTTATTAACAATTTCAATCGCTTGCGCTTGAAGAGCCTGCACTTGCACCTCAGGCGCGACGCCGTCGCTATCAAGCAAATTCCTACCCAGCGGCAGCGCGACAAACGTCTCAAACCAACCGGCAAGCTGCGTGGTGACAACGAGGTCTTTTAACCCCATGCTACCGACGCTGGTCTGCATGGTTGTCTGATCGGTCAGGTTCACGCCCTCAATGTGTGCAGTGGCTTCGATCCGGTTTCCGGCAAAGAAATCCACATAAGCCTCATCAACAAAAAGCGCGTTCTGTACGCCATCCCAGCGCACCGAAAGCCCGAAACCGGACTCAGCGACCGAGGATTGCAGATCCAGAAGATAATCAAAAACCGGATCACCTGTTTGCGCCATCATCGCGAAACCAACACCCACAACTTCAAGCGAACGCGGGGGTAATCCCAGCTCCGTAACCCGTGCCATATCAGATGCACGCCAACGCAGTGTTTCCACCCTGAACGCTGAATTTTGATCCATCGGCAACGTCAGATCATCAATCTCGCACCAACCGTCATCGGTGACAGACATCTGCGGCATTGGCGCATCTGGCGTAATCATCGGGACCACGGCGTCCCAACCATGCTGGCACGTCGTCATCTCCATGCGTTCTTGTGCCGCAACTTGCCCAGCGCAAAACATCAGCGTTACGAATACATAACGTCTCATAACTCTAGTCCTGTTAAAGCTGCTGCAAATTCTTCCGGGTCGAATGGTGCAAGATCATCTATCTGTTCTCCCACGCCGATCGCGTGAATCGGGAGGCCGAATTTGTCCGCCAATGCAACCAGAACACCGCCCTTTGCGGTGCCGTCCAGCTTAGTCATAACCAAGCCACTGACATCGGCCAGTTCTTGGAATGTCTTCACCTGAGACAGTGCATTTTGCCCCGTCGTCGCGTCCAGAACCAACAGCGTGTTGTGCGGCGCGTCAGGGTCCTTCTTGCGGATGACACGCACGATTTTTTGCAGTTCTTCCATCAAATCAGCGCGGTTTTGCAGACGGCCCGCTGTGTCGATCATCAACAGATCGGCCCCGTCACGCGCAGCCTGTTCCATTGCCTCAAATGCCAGCGATGCAGGATCAGACCCCTCGGGCGCCGTCAAAACCGGAACACCGGCGCGGTCACCCCAGACTTGCAGTTGTTCGACGGCTGCGGCACGGAATGTGTCGCCCGCCGCGATCACAACCTTTTTGCCCGCCGCCTGAAACTGACTGGCGAGCTTGCCGATTGTCGTCGTCTTGCCGGACCCGTTGACCCCGACCACCAGCACGACCTGCGGCTTGGTTGGGTATAGTGGCATGGGCCGCGCCACTGGTTCCATAATTCGGGTGATTTCCCCCGCGAGCAGCTCTTTGATTTCCTGCGTGGAAAGCCGTTTACCGTAACGGCCTTCCGCCATGTTAGAGGTCACGCGCAGGGCGGTATCTACGCCCATATCCGCGCTGATTAACAACTCCTCAAGGCGTTCCAACATGTCGTCGTCCAACTCACGACGTACAACCGTTTTCGTTTCTCCTCGCCCCAACAACCGCCCCAGCAGGCCCGGTTTGGCGGCCTTTTCCTGGGCTGTGCGCTCTGCTTCACGACCTTCATCGTCGGCTTTCCGCTCGGCTTGAGCACGACGTTGGTCCTCGGCGCGTTTGGCTTCCTCGGCAGCCGCAGCCACGGCCTGACGTGCCAATTCTGCCTCGCGTGCTGCGCTGGCTTGTCGGGCCTCTTCTGCGCGACGTGCATCCTCCGCCAGACGCTGCTCTTCAGCTTGGCGTGCTTCTTCTTTCAGGCGTTCCGCTTCAGCGGCCCGCGCGGCTTCGGCGCGCTTTACTTCTTCGGCTTGGCGCTCCGCTTCGGCAATTTGCGCAGCTTTTTCGCGTTCGGCTTTCTCGACTTCTAATCGGGTGACTTCAGCTGCGTTTGCGGCCTCTTTCGCCTCGGCGATTGCTTTTGCATCTGCATCCGCCCGCGCCTGTTCAGCCGCGACACGGGCGGCTTCTTGGGCGTCTTTGCGCGCGCGCTCAGCTTGCTCTGCTTGGGCCCGGGCATCGGCTTCGCGTTTTGCAGCCTCCGCTTCAAGTCGGGCTTCTTCTTGGCGGGCAGCCTCGGCTTCGCGTTCTGCTTTTGCTAGTTCTTCTGCTTTTGCTGCCGCATCGCGCGCCCGCGCCTGTTCAGCCAAACGTGCGGCTTCTTGTTCGCGCTCTAACTCGGCAATGCGCGCGGCCTCAACGCGGGCTTCTTCCTCGGCAACACGCGCTGCTTGTGCTTCAGCCGCCTGCGCCTCGGCTTCCGCTTGCGCCGCTGCGTTTGCATCCGGTTCACTTGGCTCGATGACTTCCTCAACACCGCCGTCTTCTACGATCGCATCCAATCCTTCCTCGATTTTCGAGGATGACTTGAACAAACGGTCTTTGAGCTTCTTGAAAAACGCCATTTATGGGCTCCGAACTAGGGCTTTGGTAATACCTAATAGGCCAAATGCGCGGAAGTAACCCGCCACCATGAAAATTCCTTATACAAGCCTCGTTTGAGACGCCATGTCGCGCTAGATTTGCGCAAATTATATCCATTTCGAGAGCAGACCTGTGCAAAACCCGATGCTGATCTTCACAACCGTCACCCTAATGGCGCCTACTTTGATCGCGGCAGGTGCGACTTGGGGCGGGATATGGGCTGTTGCAGGCCTGTTTTGGATGACGGCGCTAACGGCAAGCTTGGATATGTTGATCAGCCGCACACTCGTTACGGTAGAGGGCGACGAATTCCCCTCAGCGGACCGACTGTCCATAACGCTGGCGCTGGCGCATTTCTCTTTGTGGCTCTTGGTCGTTGCAGCGCTGAGCGGTTGGACTGGCCTTGTTCTGTGGGAAAAACTGGTCGTCTTCACCGCAGCTGGGCTGTTTATGGGGCAAGTGAGCAATTCCAACGCCCATGAGCTGATCCACCGTCCGGGTCGCTGGCTGCGTCGCATGGGGCGTTGGATTTATATTTCGGTCCTGTTCGGGCATCACCTGTCCGCGCATACATTGGTGCATCACGTGCATGTCGGCACTAAGTCTGACCCCAGCACC
>JAHBAO020000357.1 GCA_018500065.2 Octadecabacter sp.
AACACACCAACGCGCAGCTTTGGCCCCTGAAGATCGGCCAGAATGGAAATCGTGCTGTTCAGGTCTTTCTCAACTTTACGAATGATCTCATGGCGAACCTTGATTTCGGCGTGGTCACCGTGGCTCATGTTCAGGCGAAAAACATCCGCGCCGGCCTCGTGCAAAGCACGGATCATTTTGTAGTCGTCGGATGCAGGGCCTAGTGTGGCGACAATCTTAACGTTGCGATCACGTTTCATGGTGGTATCCCTCGGGCTCGGCGGAATTTATGAATATAAGTTACCGCTAACGGTTTGCGGCCTTATACCGCATTTAGCCACACCTACAACTGCCCTCAAACGGATTACCGAAAAATGAACAAGGCATCATTTGAACCATTTAGCGTGCATGGCGCCAAGCGACATTCCCGCTGGTTGATAACCTGCGACCATGCGTCCAATGCGGTTCCACCCTGTGTCGGCGGTGGTTCCTTGGGGTTACCGGACGCAGATATGCAGCGCCACATCGCCTATGATATTGGCGCCGCGGGTGTAACGCGGGCTTTGGCCGATACCTTAGATGCCCCTGCAGTCCTATCAAATTTCTCGCGTATGGTGATTGACCCAAACCGTGGGCTGGATGACCCGACGCTTTTGATGAAGCTTTATGACGGGTCCGTAATTCCAACCAACGCCCAAGCGGACATCATTGAAAAAGCCCGTCGGGTTGATGCATTTTATACGCCCTATCACAATGCCTATGCGGATTTGGCCGCGCGGCAAGACGACACTGTGATTGTTGCAATGCACAGTTTTACGCCACGATTGAATGGCCGCCCCCCGCGCCCTTGGCATATTGGTATCTTGCACGCCTTTGATGACCGCTTATCCAGCGCGCTACTCGCGCTATTGAACGACGAGGATGACCTTTGCGTTGGTGACAATGAGCCCTATTCGGGCCATCTTCCCGGGGATGCGATTGATCGTCATGCGCTACAAACGGGCCGTGCCAATACATTGATCGAATTACGCAACGACCTTATCGAGACTGCAGAGCAACAAATCGCTTGGGCTAAACGATTGGCCCCGATCCTGACCAACGCCCTAACCCAGATGGAGGCCAAAGATGCCAAAGATTGATGCACAAACTCAGATCGAACTTGAGGCGGCTGCGTATCGTCGATTGCAGAAACACCTAATGGAAGACCGCACCGATGTGCAAAACATCGACATGATGAACCTCGCCGGTTTTTGCCGAAATTGCCTCAGCCGTTGGTACCAAGAGGCCGCGGCCGAACGAGGTATAGAAATGTCAAAGGCTGAGGGGCGCGAAACGTTCTATGGCATGACGATGGCGCAATGGAAGGCCGAATACCAAACCGAATCGACACCTGACAAAGACAAGGCGTTTCGCGTGGCATTCGACGAGAATGTGACCAAGAAAGGCGACTAAATCTCGACAATTCACCACAAATCTTGGCTATTGTTCACTGGGTTGCGATGATTGCGGCTAAAGTTTGACTCCAACAGCCCATTTCTGGTTCAACAAGGTGGGGCGTGCGTAGGATAGACTGCGCTGTGTGAGGTTTATGTGATGTTACCATTTGACATGGATTTAATTACCGCACCGGTTTCTGTTGGTCCGGTGACATTGACGGCGCCAGTGTTGCCACCTGTTGTCAAAGACTTTGACCCGCGCGTTGAAAAGCTCGCGTTTAACCTGCCAACCAAAGACGCTGACGCATCTTTGTTCCTGCATGATCTGCTGGATGGTAGCGGTGTTCAAGTCGAAGTCGACGGGCGCGTGCTTGTCACGCTGCTTGGTTGCAGCGCGAATGACATCCCCGAAGGCTGCCTGACGTTTGAATTCGAAGACTAGAACCAGCCTGTCATTTACCGACTAAGGTCTTTGCCTGCGCGACCCAATTGTCTCGCGTTACACGGCCTTTGAACCCTTCAAGGTTATCATCGACCCAAGCGATTTCATCCACGCTCCATGCGGCGATCTGATCGAAATGCCAAAACCCAAGCCGGTTACATAGCATTTCCATCTTTGGGCCGATCCCTTTGATCGTCGTGAGATCATCTGGCAGCCCGTCCCGTGCGGCTTCCAAACCTTCAGGCTTGGCACCAATTGCGGCAACAGGTGCTGGAGCAGGCTCAACCTTCGCAGGCGTGAGCACGGGCGCTGGGTCTGGACGCTTGTAGACCGCCGCTGGCATAGGGGGCGTGTCATTATCCAAATCCGCCACGGTCGCACGGGTCTTGGTGTTCGCACGTTCCAGTTCTGCCTTGAGGCGGCGAACTTCGTCTGCGTCTGCCCGTGTATCAGAACGCCCACCCCAGAACAGCCAGCCAGCAATCAGTCCAATCAACGCGGCGAGCGTCAAGAGTACCCAGATCTCGGCAAGCAGAAAGCCCCATTCCTTAAACATAACTAGACTCCTTTGATCTGCGTCATTGGTTGTCTGCAGCGCCAGCCGCAAACCATGTGATATCTGTTCGCCGGTTTGCTGCTCGGCCCTCGGCAGTTCCATTGTCGCCAACTGGCTCAGTCTGGCCGTACCCGAATGCGGTCATTGCGTCAGCTGGCACACCACGTTCAATCAAAGCTGTGCGCACCGAATTGGCACGGTTCGCGCTTAGCACTTCGTTGGCAAGCACGGATCCGGTTGAATCTGTATGGCCACCAACCTCAAGCGTGAGGCCAGCATCAACGCAGGCGAGCGCAACAGCAGCAAGCGCGTTCACCGCACCTGTAGACGTTGCATTAAAGCGCGCTGAGGACGACAAGAACCCGATCTCCCCGCGTTCAAACACCTTCAGAGTCTGCGCATCACATTCAACCACATCGGCAGTGAAGGACAACGACGGAAGCCAATACCCGTTCGAAAAAATCTCGTCCAAGCCGCTTAGAGCGTTCGTGCGTGTTGTGCCATTTTCAGGGGGCGGGTCCATCACGATCAGCGATAAAGAAACATCTCCAGGCAAACGCTCCGCCAGTTCTGTGGCAACCAAATCAACATTCACACCCGGACTAAGGACAAGATCAAGGGCGCTGCCATTGCTGTCCTTTAAGTATGAAATCGTCTCAACTTCGGAAAGGTAGCCTGACAAAATCTCCAGGCTCTCTAAGCTAGAGCCGATGTCGTCATCTTCAAACGCCGTCGCAGCCGTCCCTGCCAATTGTGCAACGCCAAGCGTTTGCTCGACGGTCGATGTGTCTAGTCCGTTAGGCAGGCGGCCATTGATAATCGCGCCGGTCGCCGCATCGTAGATAAGCGACCAAGCGGCAGGCGAACCGTCATCGAGATACGTGACATCACGCGAAATTTCCGTGCCTTCGGCAACGCCGGACAATGCATCATCCAAAGCCGCAGAAACACGTGGCGAGGCTGCTTCCCCCGTAAGCGTGATCGACGTTTCAGTCGCAACCAAAGTACCAGATGTCATCACCCCCAAAGCCGCGACACCCGCATTTGCGTTCGCCGCGAATGCATTGGCTTCGTCGTCGATAAAGCTGTTCGTGCCTGTATCCTCAAGCGTCGCTCCATCGGGGCCATTCAGAATGAAATTCGCCGGATACTTGCCAGACGCCGTTGCGGTTGCTCCGTCCCAATTCATGGTCAGGGTGTTCGGCGTTCCGTCATCCCAAAGGCGCAAGTCTGTTATGGATGTAAACGCGTCTGGCAAGCCCGCGATAGTTGCAGCAGCCCGCGCGATGCCCTCCGGCGTCCCTGAGCCTGTCAGCGTTGCGTCCGATCCGTCAATCGTAAGCGAGCCTTCAACCAACTCTGCCAGCGCTGACATTGCCGTGCGTGTCATGATTGGCCATTGTGGATCAGCCGCTGAGATCGTCGCTTGTGCTATGCCAGAATAGTCCGCCCCTGAAAATTGCTGCGCGACTTCGCTCGCCTCAAGGTCGGCTGGGAATTTACCACGCGCCTCGACCGCGCCGTCATTCAAGGACAGGGACAAACGCAGGGGCGTTCCGTCATCTTCAACCTCGATCTCGCGGCTTAGTGAATAGCCATCTGGCAAAGCGTCCAAGTGCGCATGCGCCGCGTCGCGTTCCGTTGGGGACGCTGCAAGTCCACTTAGCACGACGCTTTGGTCTGAGACGGTCACCTCACCCGACTTAAGCAGCGCCAAAGCAGATAAACCTTGCGCCACCACACCAGCCCAATCGCGATCAGGCACACCTGCCGAAAGAATAAGGCCCGCCGCCGTGTCACCGGCTAGACCGGCCAGTTCGTCACGCGTCGCTTGAGTTGGGATCGCTCCGGACAAGGTTGTTTCCCCGTCTACATTCCGCGCGGCTGTAATCGCAAACGGGGACGCCACAGGAAGCGTCTCAACACCGGAAACATCAACTGTACGCACGCCTTCAATACCCGCAAACGTCGCCTCAAGCACAGCCAGCTCTGTTTGATCAGTCACAAGGCCCGTCGCAACGACATCACGTCCGGAAACAGCTGCCTCAATCGGGGGGAGTGCTGCTTGCGTTATGACAGACGCGTTTTCGGTGATCGCGGCTTGCATCCGAACCGCGTTTTGCGTCGCGCCGACATAGCCAAGCACGCCAACCCCAGCCAACAATAAAACACGTCCAGCCAACTTGCGCACTGATCACCTCCGGAGCGGCATAACTGTGCGGAGTATGGCTGACGAGCGCGCGCAGGCGCAAGACCGGGCTTAAACAGCGGCTTTGCGGCTCTCTTCGAGGTATATTTCACGAAGCCGCGCTGCAACATGCCCCGGCTTTCCAGTGCCAATCGCCGCGCCATCAATTTCAACGACGGGCATCACGAACGTCGAAGCGGACGTGATAAATGCCTCATCCGCAGCTTGTGCTTCTTCGATGCTAAAGCTGCGCTCTTCAACCTTCATCTGCGCTTCTTTGGCAAACCTGATCACCGCAGCGCGGGTAATACCGTGCAGGATTTCAGTCCCCAAATGGCGGGTAATAATTGTGTCACCCTTGACGATGTAGGCATTGTTGGATGTCCCTTCGGTGACGTTACCATCCTCAACCATCCAAGCGTCATCACATCCGGCGGCCTTCGCCATCATCTTGCCCATAGACGGATACAAAAGCTGCGTGGTCTTAATATCACGACGGCCCCAGCGCTGATCCTCAATCGAAATGATCTTGATACCGACTTTGGC
>JAHBAO020000422.1 GCA_018500065.2 Octadecabacter sp.
CCTATGCTATCACGCGCTTTGCCAACGATGCAGACGGCACGCGCTCGCTCTGGGCTGTCGGTGTTGTGGTCTTCGCGTTCTTCGCCGTCAGTTTTCCGTCCATCTCGGCTTGGACCATCTTGGGCCAGCAAATGCGCCGTTTCCTGACGTCGCCGATTCGGCTGCGCACCTTTAACACCATCATGGCTTTACTTTTGGTCGCAACGCTTGTGCCGGTGGTGTTTCCAGAATTGTTAAGTCCGGCGTGATGATGTCCCAAACTGCGGGCTATTTACTGATATGAACCTTCAAAACGGCACTTCATTGGCTTTGTCGGCACTGACGATGAACTTGCCAACCACCTTCTTTTCACCGGCTTTATCAAATTCAATCACCAGCTTGTCGCCTTCGATCTCCATCACCTCACCATAGCCGAACTTTTGGTGGAACACGCGCTCACCCGTGGTGAAGGACGATGTCGCAGTCATATCAATCGTCATGCCGCGGGCTTCCTTTGGCTGGCTAATAGGGCGTTGCTGGCTGCGCTGCTGCAATCGCCGCCAACCCGGGGAATTGTAGACATCCGCGCTCGCCACGCGCTCATGTAAATCAGACGCCATGCCCTCGCTCGCGGGGTTCGCCTGCGCTGCCATGCCCGCCGCGCCGAAGTTGCCGCCGTACAAACCCGGGGGCGTAAGCACCTCGACATGCTTTTCCGGCAGTTCATCAATAAAGCGGCTGGGCATTTGGGATTGCCAGCGCCCGAAAATCAAACGGTTTGAGACAAACGAAATCGTGCACAGTACCTCAGCACGCGTTATGCCGACATAGGCCAAACGACGCTCTTCCTCGAGGCCCTTAAGCCCGCTTTCATCCATGCTGCGTTGCGACGGGAAAATACCGTCTTCCCAACCCGGTAAAAACACCGCAGGAAATTCCAACCCCTTGGCACCATGCAGCGTCATGATCGTCACCATGTCGCCCTCATCTTCTTTGGCGTTGTCCATGATCAGGCTGACATGCTCGAGAAACCCTTGCAGGTTCTCAAAATTTTCCAACGCGTTAACCAGTTCCTTGAGGTTCTCCAGCCGCCCCGGAGCCTCAGGCGTTTTCATGTTCTGCCAGTGGCCCGTATAGCCGGATTCATCCAAAATCATCTCGGCCAGCTCAATATGCGTGTCCGCCCCGTCGCGCAGCTGTTGATGCCAGCGGTCCAACCCTTGCACCAACTCGCGCAGCGCATTGCCGCCCTTGCCCTTGATCAAACCGCCTTCAACGCACATCCGTGCGCCCTCAACCAAGTTCACACCGTTAGACCGCGCGGTCATCTGGATCATCTGCACCGCTTTGTCGCCCAACCCGCGCTTGGGCGTATTCACGATCCGCTCAAACGCCAGATCATCGTCGTGGGACACCGCAAGCCGGAAATACGCCATCGCATCGCGCACCTCCAAGCGTTCATAAAAGCGCGGCCCACCAATAACGCGATAGGGCAGACCGATGGTCAGGAACCGGTCCTCAAACGCCCGCATCTGATGGGATGCCCGCACCAAAATCGCCATTGAATTCAATGGGGTCGGGTCCAGACCGCGCGTGCCACGCTGCATGGATTCGATTTCCTCACCGATCCAACGCGCCTCTTCCTCGCCGTCCCAATGCCCGATCAAACGTACCTGTTCACCGTCTTCACCTTCTGTGAACAACGTCTTACCAAGACGGTTGGTGTTGGCATCAATCACGCCCGCCGCAGCACCCAATATGTGTCCGGTCGAGCGATAATTCTGCTCAAGGCGCACCACATGCGCGCCTGGAAAATCCTTTTCAAACCGCAGGATGTTGCCAACTTCCGCACCGCGCCAGCCATAAATCGACTGGTCATCATCGCCCACACAGCAAATGTTTTTATGCCCCTGCGCCAACAGCCGCAGCCATAAATACTGCGCAACGTTGGTATCCTGATACTCGTCCACAAGAATGTATTTGTACCAGCGTTGATAGTTCGCCAGAACATCGCCGTGGGTCTGAAAAATCGTCACCATATGCAGCAACAGATCGCCAAAATCACAGGCGTTCAGGTCCTTCAGGCGCTGCTGATAGGCGCCGTAAAGTTCGATCCCTTTGCCGTTATAGGCCGATGCCTCACCAACAGGCACTTGGCTTGGCATCCACGCCTTGTTCTTCCAGCCATCAATGATCACCGCCAACATGCGTGGCGGCCAGCGCTTTTCGTCAATTTCAGAAGCACGCACCAATTGCTTCAAAAGCCGCAACTGGTCGTCGGTGTCCAAAATCGTAAAGCTGGATTTCAACCCAACCAATTCCGCATGGCGGCGCAGCTGCTTCACACAGATCGCATGAAACGTCCCCAACCAGCGCATCCCCTCGGACACGCCATTGGTCAACGTCCCAATCCGCGTCTTCATCTCGCGCGCGGCCTTGTTGGTAAACGTCACCGCCAATATTTCATCTGGGCGCGCAGAATTTGTCGCCAGCAAATGCGCGATACGACACGTCAACGCCTTCGTCTTACCCGTCCCCGCGCCTGCAAGCATTAACACAGGCCCGTCCAACTGCTCAACGGCCTCGCGTTGTGCAGGGTTCAAGCCCTCAAAATAGTCAACGGCATGCGCCGCCATCGCCCGCTGGGACAGGGTCGGTTTGGCGACTGCGGCGCTCTCAAACGCGTCTTCATCTGAATAACTGCTCATGCCGTTGAACTTAGCGCCAACATCGCACTATGAAAAGCCCATGTTCACTTATTGTTCACCCGCCAATTGCCTTTGTTTCACAAATATCCCGGGGGAGCGAAGCGGGGGCAGCGCCCCCACCCTCACAAGCGGATTTCGAAGAAATCCGCGCCCCGCCCGCCGCAGGCGCACCTGTTAGC
>JAHBAO020000073.1 GCA_018500065.2 Octadecabacter sp.
TCGTGATCGGTGCATTGTTCCGCCGCGAACGTGAAAACCCTGGTCCTGCATTGCAGGTCTCCTCTGATGCGGCATCCGCGCTTGAAATGCTTGCCGGTGCCCCGACGCAATTGCAGGTCACCGCACTGCGCCGCGAAGAAGTCGCCGAAACGCCCGAAGCCACGCCAACCGCAGATTTCGAGGCCCCAACCGACATCGCAGCCCCCCCCATCCAAAGCACCCCGCTGGATGGTGATGCCGCCGATCCGATTGCAGCAGCCGCAGCCGCAATTGAAACAGCCGCAGCTGCACCCGTTCCATCGCCACGCCCCGCCACCGCACCTGCCGCGTCCACCAGCCTAGAGCGCCCCTATATCCAGCTTGGTATTTTCTCGGTTCAGGACAATGCCCGTGGCACCGCTGATCGTATGCGCGGCAACGGCATCGTCCCGACCGTGCTGGAACAATCCAGCCAAGGACGTACCTTCTGGCGTGTCATCGTTGGCCCTGCGACCTCTGAAACCGAGCGCGCTGCACTCTTGCGTCAGGTAAAGGCGCAAGGCTTTGAAGACGCCTATTTCGTCACCAACTAACTGCCACCAAGAGGCCCCATGATCCGCCATCTCGCTACACTCGCATTGTTGATCACAAGCGCCGCTCCGCTGGCTGCGCAAACTTTCGACACCCGCGCTACAGCTGCCTATGTTCTGGACCATACCACAGGCATCGTTCTGCTGGAAAAGAACGCAGATGACCCGCTGCCGCCTGCGTCCATGTCCAAGCTGATGACCCTGTATATGGCGTTTGAAGCGATTAATCCGTTGAACGGACAAGATCCGATTGTCACCGTCGATGATGTTCTGCCCGCGTCCCAGCACTGCATGAATTACACCGGATCAACGATGTTTCTGGACACCACAGACCGTGTGCGCGTCGAAGACCTGTTGCGCGGTGTGATCGTTCTGTCTGGCAATGACGCCTCCTGCGTGCTTGCCGAAGGTCTGTCGCGCAGCGGGACCGAAGCGGGGTTCGCCCAACAAATGGCGGTGCGTGCGCGTGAACTTGGCATGATGAATTCCAGTTTCGCCAACTCCAACGGCTGGCCCGCCGCCGGTCAGCGCATGTCCATGCGCGACCTTGGTATCCTCGCGGAGCGCCTGATCACCGATTACCCGACCTTCTATCCCCTCTTTGCGGAACAAGAGTTCGATTATGACGGCGAACATCCTGCCAACACCCGAAACCGCAATACCCTGCTTTCTTTGGGCATTGGCGCGGACGGCCTAAAAACCGGCCACACATCTGAAGCAGGCTACGGCCTTGTCGGGTCGGCCAAACAGGGCGACCGCCGCGTGATTTTTGTGCTCACAGGGCTGGAAACAGCCCAAGAGCGTGCCGAAGAAGCGGAACGCATCGTCAATTGGGCGTTTCGTCAATTCGCCCAGCGCGACCTTGCCCGTGGCGGCACGCGCATTGCCCAAGCCGATGTCTGGATGGGCGAAGTCCCCCATGTCGGCCTGATGCTTGAGGAGGATTTGTCGTTGCTCGTGCCAACAGCTGGCGGCGCTGCAATTGACGCCGAAGTGGTGTTCAATGGCCCGATCCAAGCGCCCATCACCCAAGGCGACGCCATCGCAGAACTTGTGATCCGGCTTGAAAACCTACCAGAAACCCGCGTGCCGCTCATTGCCGATACAACAATCGCAGCCGGTGGTTTTAGCACCCGTTTGCGCACGGCAGCGGATGTCTTGGTAGACCGCGTCAGAACACCTGACGCTGATCTGGTTGAGGCGGAATAAACGTGACAGATCACGCGCATGACGGCACGCCGCAAGGGTTGTTCATTTCCTTTGAGGGCATCGACGGGTCCGGCAAATCCACCCAAACCAAACTGCTTAAAGAACGCTTTCCCGATGCAGTCTTAACCCGCGAACCGGGCGGCAGCGCAGGGGCCGAAGAAATTCGCGCTTTGCTGCTGACCGGCGACCCAGAGCGTTGGTCTGCCGAAACCGAAATTCTACTGTTCACCGCCGCACGGCGCGATCATTTGGAAAAGACGATCCAACCCGCACTTGAGGCTGGCAAAACCGTGATTTGTGATCGTTTCGCAGACAGTACCCGCGTCTATCAGGGCGCGACACGCGGTGATTTGCGCGGTACTGTCGACACATTGCACAATGTCATGATCGGACGTGAACCTGACCTGACCTTCATCATCGACATGGACCCCGAAGTCGCCCTCACTCGCGGCCTTGCCCGTGGCTCTGGCGAGGACCGCTTTGAGGACATGGGGCTCGCGTTCCAAGAAACTTTGCGCCACGGGTTTCTGGCCCTTGCCAAAGCCCATCCGAGCCGTTGTGTGCTGATTGATGGCAACCGTGATCCTGTTGCTGTTGCCGCCGAAATCGCCGTGCATGTGGCTGACCGCGCGACGGCCAACTGATGGCCACCGCCCCCGAAGACCGCCCACTGCCCGACCAGATTGAAGGCGCGCCGCATCCGTCTGAAACAGTTGAACTATTTGGCCAATCCCGCGCTGAAGCGGATTTCCTCGATGCCTTCGCGTCTGGGCGACTGCATTCCGGCTGGCTGATCACAGGGCCACAAGGCGTCGGCAAGGCCACGCTCGCATGGCGCATGGCTGCCTTCCTGCTGTCCCAACCGCTTGTTGCCGCCGACGATATGTTCGGCGCACCGCGCCCAGCATCTAGCCTGAAACTGGACGACGACCACCCAGACATGCGCCTGATCCGATCCGGCGCGCATCCGCGTTTGTTTAACCTTCGCCGCGCATGGGACGACAAGAAAGACAAACTCAAATCCGTCATCACGGTGGATGAAGTGCGCAAGCTCAAGAACTTCTTTGGCATGTCCGCCACAGACGGCGGCCGCCGCGTTGTCATCGTCGACCCAGCCGATGAAATGAACGTCAACGCTGCCAACGCGATCCTGAAACTGCTGGAAGAGCCGCCAGCGGACGCCGTAATCTTGATGATCTCACACCAACCATCCCGCCTGTTGCCCACCATCCGCTCGCGGTGTCGCGAATTGCGCTGTGGACTGCTTGGCGCGACAGACGTGACAGCCGCCCTCGCCGCCGCTGGTCTCCAAACCGATGCAGGCGAAGCGCTGACCGCCCTTTCCGGCGGTTCCGTCGGCGAAGCAATCCGCCTCACGAACCTTGACGGCCTTTCCGTGTATTCAGAATTGGTAAACCTGTTCAGTGGCTTGCCAAGGTTTGATCGCCAACGCGGGCTAAAACTCGCAGACAGTTGTACGGGCAAGGCTAACACGACACGTTTTGCGCTCGTCCTCGACCTGATCGACAAATTCCTCGCCCGTACCGCCCGTGCAGGCATTCAAGGCCCACCCGAAACCCAAGCTGCGCAAGGCGAAGCTGCACTTCTGGCGAAGATTTCGCCCCATGATGCAGCAGCACGCACCTGGGCCGCTGTTGCACAGGACGTGTCCGAGCGCACGCGCCACGGTAAGGCCGTCAATCTTGACCCTGCCGCCCTCATCCTTGATACGCTATTTAAGATCGAAAAGGCCGCGCAGGACGTGACCTGAATGTGAGGATCACATGAGCACGCCACAAATCGTCGACAGCCACTGCCACCTCGACTTTCCCGACTTTGACGAGGAACGCGCCGACGTAATCAACCGCGCGGTTGCGGCGGGCGTGACCCGCATGGTCACGATCTGCACCAAGCTTCGCAATGAGCCACAGGTTCGCGCGATTGCCGAAACCTATACCCCCGTTTTCTACGCTGCTGGCACCCACCCCATGAGTGCCGCCGACGAACCACTGGCGACCGTGGATGACCTCATCGCACTAACCCAGCACCCAAAGATGGTTGGCATCGGCGAAAGTGGGCTGGATTACCATTACACCGCTGAGTCCGCTGATATTCAGAAGCAATCCTTGCGGGTCCACGTCCAAGCCGCTCAAGAAACCGGCCTGCCGCTGATCATTCACAATCGTGCGTCAGACGATGACATGGCCGCAATCTTAGGCGCGGCCCACAAAGAAAAACCTTTCAAATGTGTTATGCACTGTTTTTCCAGCAGCGCTGAATTGGCCCGCACAGCACTTGATCACGGGTTCTACCTGTCCATGTCTGGCATCGCGACCTTCCCAAAATCCCAAGAACTGCGCGATATTTTCGCCACCGCCCCCGTGGACCGCATCTTGGTGGAAACAGACAGCCCCTACCTTGCTCCACCGCCCCATCGTGGGCGTCGCAATGAACCCGCTTATACAGCACACACCGCCAAAGTCGGCGCTGAGGTCTTCGGTCTGAGCTATGAAGACTTCGCCGCGCAAACCACGGCTAATTTCGAGCGCCTGTTCGACAAAGCAGCGGGTTGGACGCCATGACAACAACACTACGCATCCTTGGTTGCGGATCATCGGGCGGCGTTCCCCGCCTTGGTGGACATTGGGGCGACTGCGACCCGAGCAACCCCAAAAACATCCGCAAACGCTGCTCTCTCCTTGTGACACGAACATCGTCCGAAGGCGTCACCCGCGTCCTGATCGACACCTCGCCAGACCTGCGCCAACAGTTGTTGGACGCAGACGTCGGCGCACTGGACGCCGTCATCTACACTCACGCCCATGCCGATCACGTGCACGGCATCGATGATATCCGCATGGTGGTCTACAACATGCGCCAACGCCTTCAGGTTTGGGCAGACGGCGACACAGGCAACCAACTGCTCGCGCGGTTCGGCTATGCCTTTGTTCAGCCCAAAGGCTCTAGCTATCCGCCAATTTGTGACCTGAACACAATTGATGGCGATCTGACGATTGACGGCGCAGGTGGCCCGATCACCTTCACCCCGTTCGAGGTTGAACATGGCAGCATCGACGCCCTTGGCTTTCGCATTAACAACGCCGCCTATCTGCCTGATGTCTCTGACATTCCTGATGATGTTTGGCCCACGCTTGAGAACCTCGACCTTTGGATCGTGGACGCCCTGCGCCGTGACCCGCACCCGACCCATGCGCACCTTGCCAAAACGCTTGGGTGGATCGAGCGTGTGAATCCCAAACACGCCGTGCTGACCAACATGCACATTGATCTGGACTACGAAACGTTGAACGCGGAAACCGCGGATCACATCGAACCTGCCTATGATGGTTTGACCCTAACGCTCGAAAACTAGGGCAATGCTCGACATCCTAACCATCGTCCTGCCCGTCTTTATCGTCATCGGCTTCGGCTATCTGGCGGTCTGGCGCGGGTATTTCACGGACATCGCTGTCGACGGATTGATGAAGTTCGCGCAAAACTTCGCCATCCCCTGCCTGTTGTTCACCGCCATCTCGACATTGGATCTGCAACAAAACTTCGACGTTCCGTTATTATTTAGCTTTTACACCGGTGTGGTCATGGCCTTCGTCGCAGGGTTGTTCGGCGCACGGTTCCTGTTTTCGCGGTCATGGGAAGATAGCGTCGCTATCGGATTTTGCTGCTTGTTTTCAAACACTTTGCTGCTTGGCTTGCCTATCACAGAACGCGCCTATGGCACGGATTCTTTGCTCGGCAACTATGCGATCATCGCGATCCACGCACCATTTGGGTACATGCTTGGTATCACCGCGATGGAACTTGCCCGCGCCAAAGGCACCGCCCTGCGCTACCTCCCCGCCACCGTCGCCAAGGCGATGTTTTCAAACGCTTTGGTTCTCGCAATCGG
Organism: Octadecabacter sp.; assembly: GCA_018500065.2. Taxonomy (GTDB): domain Bacteria; phylum Pseudomonadota; class Alphaproteobacteria; order Rhodobacterales; family Rhodobacteraceae; genus Octadecabacter. Next base: position 5,686 of record JAHBAO020000073.1, read on the forward strand.
CCTTGGTTTCGTCGTCAACTTGGGCAACTTCCCCCTGCCCGAAGTCCTCACGGACGCAATCGGCCTGATGGCCCGCGCGGCTTTGCCGGCCGCGTTGTTTGGCTTGGGTGGCGTGTTGTACCGTTACCGACCAGAAGGCGACATGCGCACGATCCTGTTTGTCTGCGCGATCTCACTCGGTCTGCACCCTGCGATTGTCTGGACCTTAGGCAGCGCCAACGGGCTATCCACCGAGGCCTTCCGCTCAGCGGTGCTAACAGCCGCCGTTGCGCCGGGCATCAATACTTATGTGTTTGCAAATATGTATGGCACCGCAAAGCGCGTGGCGGCATCTGCTGTATTGATCGGCACGGTCTTGTCGATCTTACGACTGCGCTTTGGCTCAGCGTGTTGCCGTAGCACACGAAAAACGCATTCTAACATCTTGAAATCTGGACGTTTTCAGTACCTTCCCAAAGGTGGAAGATGGTGCGGTCGGGGGGACTCGAACCCCCACGAGTGTTACCTCACAGCGACCTCAACGCTGCGCGTCTACCAATTCCGCCACGACCGCAGGTCTTGAAGCGTGAGAGGCATTTAGCGAAGCGTCGCGCCCACCTCAAGCGCTAAATGACGTTGAACTGTGAAACTGCGCGTACCGGGCTTTTGCGCGGGGGAAAAAGGCGATTAATCTGGCGCCGATGACCGCCTCCGCCAAAGTCGGTAATGCGGACAAAGTCGCCGTTGACAACTTTTGATGTGCACACCATCGAGTGGCTTGTTCAGTTATTTTGAACGTCAACCGGAGCATGCTTCGTCAGGTTTTGAAGCGTTTCTTGATCAGACTGAACCACTTGAAAAGTTTATGGAAAACAATGCCGAGTTGGCTAAGATAGCTATATCAAAGTACATTCGCAAAAATTCCGACCCGTCGCTGCGAAAACAGCAATAGTATGCTATTCTCGATGCCCGCTTCGTCTCATAACGGACATACGCTGCATCAATCGCCTCGCTCAGCAGTGCTTGGCATTCGACACCTCACCACAACGCGAGAACGCCCTGACACCCACAAAGGGGTTTCAAAACCCTGCGCCGCGCTTTACGTCGAATAAATGGTAGAATGGATCACCACTGACGGGCTTACGGATTACGCGCAGGCCGAGGCCTTTATGGAAGACCGCGCAGGCGCCATTCACCGCGGCGAGGCGGATGAATGCGTCTGGCTGCTTGAACACCCGCCCCTTTATACGGCTGGCACCTCAGCCAAACCCGCTGATCTGGTAGACCCAGACCGCTTTCCGGTTCACACCACCAAACGCGGCGGCCAATATACCTATCACGGCCCCGGCCAACGCATTGCCTATGTCATGCTTGATGTGGGTAAACGTGGACACGATGTGCGCCGTTTTGTGCAAGACCTCGAAAACTGGGTGATCGCAACCTTGGCGGAATTCAACGTGCAGGGCGAAATCCGGCAGGGCCGTGTTGGCGTTTGGGTTGAGCGCGATGACAAACCGCTCAACGCGCTTGGCCAGCAGCCCGAAGACAAAATCGCCGCCCTTGGTATCCGCCTGCGCAAATGGATCAGCTTTCACGGGCTCAGCATCAACGTCGAACCCGATCTTAGCCATTTCAGCGGTATCATTCCCTGCGGCATCACCGAACATGGGGTCACATCGCTCGTGGATCTTGGGCTGCCCGTTACGATAAACGACGTCGATGTTGCGTTGCGCAAAACGTTTGAGGACAGCGTGACCCCATACGCCGATTAACGCTGGCGTGCAGCGATCCCGTTTAGCAGCTCTGCAACCCTTGGCTGTGCGTCTTGTGCGATCCGAAGCGTGACCCGTTGCAATCGAGCGGGATTGCGGATCGCCCCGCCGGAGAACCCACGCTGCCCTGCGCGGTTTGGCACCACCTGCGTGGTCGCCATCACCCCGCCGGACCCGACGTGATACACCACGATATCGGCACTGGCCGTTTCGGGGCGCATGGTTGTGATGATGAGATAGTCAAAGCGTTGCTCAAGTGCGCGCGCCAAAAGACTTTCAGGGCGTGCAGAACGTAACGCGCCCGTCGCAATGAGCGGCGTGAACGTCCCCATCCCCTGCGCCTGGTGCGCAATGTCAGACCAAAGGGCCGCTTCATCCGCACCGGCAGGGGCGACAGAATTGTAAACAACCCGCGCCAGAGCAAAGCGAGCAGGCAATGCAAAGGTGCTTGGGGTTACGCTTGTCGCGACAATTGGGCGGGCGTCGCCGACGAAATTAGGCTGCGTGCATGCGCTGAGAACCAGCGCGGCAATAAGGGCGGTAAAACGAGTCATGGGGTCTCCAATTCAGACAAATGCGTTGGCTTGACCCAATCCTTCACCCACTCGCCGTTCTTGCGATCCGCAAAGGCTGGTTGTTTCCCGCCCTCGCGGACCGGCTGCGTCATGCATATTTGGCAGCCGCCCAA
>JAHBAO020000076.1 GCA_018500065.2 Octadecabacter sp.
CCACGCATGCGTGGTGTCGTGCGCATGGGTGAGCGTCGTTGGGACGTTATCCTTGATAGTGGCCAGCGCATTTTGTTGCCTACAGAAAACCCCGTGCCCGCGTTCGAGCGCGTCGTTGCACTGAACCAAGCGCAAGACTTGCTGGAACGGGACGTCGCTGTTGTCGACATGCGCCATCCAGCCCGCCCGACAATCCGATTGAATGAACAGGCCGTGGCGAATTTGCGTCAGATCAACGCCGAACAAGAATAAGAACAGGTGTATAAAACATGAGAGATCTTTACCAATCCCAACGCGCAATGCGCGCCATGCGTCAAGCAGCGATGCAGCGCGGTGTCATCGCTATTTTGGACATCGGAAGTTCCAAGATCGCCTGCCTTGTGTTGCGCTTTGATGGGCCAGAGCAGTTCAGCGATGGCGATGGTGTTGGATCAATGGCGGGGCAGTCCTCGTTTCGGGTGATTGGCGCTGCGACGACCCGTTCGCGCGGTGTTCGTTTTGGCGAAATTGAGGCAATGGCCGAAACGGAACGCGCCGTGCGCACCGCTGTTCAAGCAGCGCAGAAAATGGCGAATGTCCGTGTGGATCACGTGATTGCCTGTTTGTCAGGTGGGCGTCCGCGTTCTTATGGACTGGACGGGCAGGTCGATGTGATGGGCCAGACCGTAACAGAAGGCGACATTGGCCGCGTGCTGGCGGAATGCGAAGTGCCCGATATTGGCGAGGGTCGCCAAGTGTTGCACGCGCAACCGATCAACTTCGCGCTGGATCATCGCTCGGGGCTTGAAGACCCGCGCGGGCAGATCGGGTCAACCCTAACGACTGACATGCACCTGATGACTGTCGAAGACAGCATCATTGAGAACCTTTTATATTGTATCAAACGCTGTGACCTTGAATTGGCGGGTGTTGCATCGTCTGCCTATGCATCCGGCATTTCATCGCTGGTGGAAGACGAACAGGAACTCGGTGCGGCTTGCATTGATATGGGGGGCGGCTCGACCGGTATCTCAATCTTTATGCGCAAGCACATGATCTATTCGGATTCCGTTCGTATGGGCGGGGACCACGTGACGTCCGACATTTCGATGGGCCTGCAAGTCGCGCCTGCGATGGCGGAACGGATCAAAACATTCTACGGCGGCGTGCTGGCGACAGGCATGGATGACCGCGAGATGATCGAAGTGGGCAGCAACACTGGTGACTGGGAACGTGACCGCCGCACAGTTTCACGCGCAGAACTGATCGGCATTATGCGCCCTCGCGTTGAAGAAATCCTTGAAGAGGTACGCGTGCGTCTTGACGCAGCAGGTTTTGAACACTTGCCAAGCCAGCAAATCGTGCTGACCGGTGGCGGCAGCCAAATTCCGGGCCTTGATGGTCTTGCGAGCAAAATTCTAGGCCAGCAAGTGCGCCTTGGTCGCCCATTGCGGGTGCAAGGCTTGCCACAGGCTGCAACTGGATCAGCCTTTTCAGCCGCAGTAGGCCTCAGTCTTTTTGCGGCGAACCCGCAAGACGAATGGTGGGACTTCGATATTCCTGCCGAAAAATACCCAGCGCGTTCGCTTAAACGGGCGGTCCGCTGGTTTAAAGAAAACTGGTAATCCGGAGGGAGACCTCTCACCACTACGCAAGATTTCGCCGATCACCCCAGATACGGCGGAAAATCCTGCTGATAGGCCCACATTTTGCGGTTTTTTGGCACTTTAGGCGTGACCCAAGGGGCAGAGGCCGTTAAGGTCTAGTAAAGAATTCGACAAGAACGCCCGATGGGACGGGCCCAACAAGACAGGCGGACAGCACATGACCTTGAACCTCTCCATGCCCGGGCAGGAAGAACTGAAACCACGCATCACCGTATTTGGTGTCGGCGGCGCAGGCGGCAACGCTGTGAACAACATGATCGAGCAAGAGCTTGAAGGTGTTGAATTCGTTGTTGCAAATACCGATGCGCAGGCGCTTCAACAGTCCCGCTCTGATGCGAAAATTCAGATGGGTATCAAAGTCACTGAAGGTTTGGGCGCAGGCGCACGCGCAACTGTGGGTGCTGCCGCCGCAGAAGAATCAATCGAACAAATTGTTGACCACCTTGCTGGCGCACACATGTGCTTCATCACCGCTGGTATGGGTGGTGGTACCGGTACTGGTGCCGCCCCGATTATCGCACAGGCCGCACGCGAGCTTGGCGTTCTGACCGTTGGTGTTGTCACCAAGCCGTTCCAGTTTGAGGGTGGCAAGCGCATGAACCAAGCCGATGCAGGCATCGAAGCCCTGCAAAAGGTCGTCGACACGCTGATCATCATTCCAAACCAGAACCTGTTCCGTCTGGCGAATGAAAACACAACATTCACCGAAGCATTCTCCCTCGCGGATGATGTGCTTTATCAAGGTGTTAAGGGTGTGACTGACCTGATGGTCCGCCCTGGTCTTATCAACCTCGACTTTGCTGACGTTCGCGCCGTTATGGACGAAATGGGCAAGGCGATGATGGGCACGGGCGAAGCTGACGGTCAGGACCGTGCGGTTCAGGCGGCAGAAAAGGCCATCGCGAACCCACTGCTCGACGAAATTAGCTTGGAAGGCGCACGCGGCGTTCTGATCAATATCACAGGTGGCTACGACCTGACGTTGTTCGAACTCGACGAAGCAGCCAACAAGATCCGCGAAAAAGTTGATCCAGAAGCAAACATCATCGTTGGCTCTACGCTGGACACTGGCATGGAAGGCAAGATGCGCGTTTCCGTTGTGGCAACAGGAATCGACGCTGTCGCGAAGACGTCCGATATTCCGGTTCCACGTCGCCCGATGTCAGCACCACTGACACAGCAAGTTGCAGCTGAAGTGAAAGCTGAAACGCCAGCGGCAGCGGTCGTTGAAACACCTGCAGCACCAGCACCAGTTGCTGCGCAAGTGGCGCAAGAAGCATCGCCAGAGCCGACATTGTTTGACGAAGAATCGGCGGCTCCGACCTTTGACGCACCTGCAGCAGCAGCTGCAGCCGAGGCTGATCTACCACCGGCGGCTTACCAGCCGCGCCCAGAGCCAGAAATCGAAGCGCCAACAGACGCATACGTTGCACCGCAGCGCCCAGCTGTTGGTACGGCAAGCCAAGAAACGCTTGAGCGTTTGCGCTCCGCAGCGACCCGCAGCGCACCAACGGCTGCGCCAGTAGCCGAGCCAATGGAAGCCGAAGAGGCTGCAAAGCCGCGGATGGGTGGGTTGAACAGCCTCATCAGCCGCATGACGGGTCATAGCGAAGACCAAGCCAAAGAGCGTCCGCAGCCACCTGTTGCGACGCTTCGCGAAGAAGCGACTCCGACGTCTGAGGCTGATGCAGACCAAGAACGTATCGAAATTCCAGCGTTCTTGCGCCGCCAAGCGAACTAATGTTCGCCTGACGTAAGGTCACAATTTACCAAGAAGGGCTGCCGGTTGGCAGCCCTTTTTCGTTTTGGAACATTGTCTTGCCGCGGCGCAGCGAAGGTTTGGGCAGTTTTAAGCCGTTTTGTAACAGTGATGTTTCAGTCCGTTGCAAAGAGTGTGTTGAGAGAATGCCCTTCACCTCTTAAGTTTTTCTCAACAAAATAAGGTTCAACGCGTGCAAACGACTCTCGACACAACAGTGGCATTTGAAGGCAAGGGGCTCCACCTTGGGCAGCCTGTGTCTGTTGTTGTGCGTCCGGCACCTGCTGATCACGGGATCATCTTTCGCCGCACGGACGTTGATGCGTCCCAGGCGGATGTTCCGGCACTTTGGCATCGTGTCATTGTTTCGCCCCTGAACACGCGGATCGAAAACGCGACAGGGACGTCTGTTTCTACAATCGAACATATCATGGCCGCCCTTGCTGGATGTGGTTTGAACAACGCGCTGATTGAAGTGACCGGCCCCGAAGTACCGATCCTTGATGGGTCTGCTGCGCAATTCGTAGAAGGGTTCCTGCATGCAGGTGTCCGCCGACTGAACGCACCTTTGCGTGTGATCGAGGTTCGAAAGCCAGTTGCCGTTACCGTAGGCGATGCGACTGCGCGTCTTGATCCGGCTGACACGCTGCACATCTGCTTTGAAATCGACTTTGCGGACCATGCGATTGGCCACCAAGAAAAGACATTGAATATGTCCAACGGCGCCTTCGTACGTGAGTTAAGCAACAGCCGTACGTTCTGCCGGTCCTCCGATGTGGACGCCATGCGCGCCCAAGGGTTGGCCCTTGGTGGCACGTTGGAAAACGCAGTTGTGGTTGACGGCGCCGAGGTTCTTAGCCCCGGTGGATTGCGCCACAAAGACGAAGCTGTGCGCCATAAGATGTTGGATGCATTGGGTGATTTGTATACGGCGGG
>JAHBAO020000321.1 GCA_018500065.2 Octadecabacter sp.
ATGGGCTGGTCGAAGCTCTTCGCCGCAACGAAATCGACCGCATTGTCGGCATATTGAGGGGGCAAGCTTGTCCTGATGGGTTGAAAGAAGACTTCCTTTACAACGAGCGTTTTGTTGTGATTGCTCGAAAAGGTCATCCGTTACATGTCGAGGTTCCAGGAATTGATGCATTAGAGCAAACTAATTGGGTTGTCGCACCACATGGAACCCCTGTCCGTTCCTATTTCGAAACAGTGTTTTCCGATATTGGGGCTAGCCCGCCTACCCAAACCTGCGAGCTTTTGTCTTTTGGTTATGCTGAACAGATGCTCGAGGTAAGCAATTCAGCCGCAGTATTGACCTATAGTGATCGCAAACTTGCGACGCTGCGCAGTGAGCTTGCAGAGGTCCGGACCGGCTTTCCCGAGCAAACAGCTCAGATCGGTGTCTCAAGTCTCAAGACCGCTCCGACAAATCGCGCCCTGAATGAATTTGATCGAGTGCTCAAACGTCTTGTTCTCGAGCAGAATCACGTCGATTAGAGATACACCACGTCCGCACGATGCGGGATCAGGGCATTTTTCTATCGGGCCGTTAGATCACCAAGCCGCCTGATCTGTTCAGTGGCCCGGCGCAAACACTTGGTTGCCGCCATTGTTAGAGAATCCGGTATCGCCCGGGATCAGCGCTCAGAAATTTCACCCTAATATATCAAAAGTGACATCAATAATTCAACAATAGCATGAGCCAAAACCCCACACTCGCGCTAAATTTGGCCAACAATTTAGAAGGGCTCAATCAAAATGAGTGCAAAAAAAACAGCCTTGGTGATCTCAGCACATGCCGCTGACTTTGTGTGGCGTTGTGGTGGGGCAATCGCTTTGCACCAGAAGCTTGGATATGAGGTCACCGTAGCGTGTCTCTCATTTGGTGAACGTGGCGAGAGCGCCCGTCTTTGGAAAGAGGGCAACTCGCTCGACCAGGTGAAGGCAAATCGGCGCAACGAGGCCGAGAACGCCGCCAAAGCCCTTAATGTGCATGATATCCAGTTTCTCGATTTAGGTGATTATCCACTTGATCTGGGCAAGGATGCACAAGACCGCGTTGTTGACATCATTCGCAAAGTTCAACCCGCCTTCATGCTCAGCCATTCCCAGTATGACCCTTACAACACTGATCACATGCGTACGACCGAGTTCACACTCACTTGCCGGATGATTGCTCAGGCATGGGGCCATAATCCCGGCGAAAAGGTTCTGGGCGCTCCGCAGCTATATCTGTTCGAGCCGCACCAGACCGAGCAGATGGGGTGGAAACCTGATCACTTCCTCGACATCACCGAGGTTTGGGACCAAAAGCGCGCCGCGATGGAATGCAACGAGGGGCAGATCCATTTGTGGGATTACTACACCCGTGTAGCCCAGCAGCGCGCCAATCACTTCAAGCGCAATTCAGGCGGCATGTCAGGCGGGCGCGACTGCAAGTATGCCGAAGGCTTCCAGTCGATTTTCCCACGCACTGTCGACGAACTTTAATCTCGACGGTCCATTTAGGGCTCATCTTAATTAACCCGCTTTTGCGCGAACAATCGGGTTTTCAATACGAAGCATTTGCTTTGAAAACTGTAAGGAAAGACAAATGACCACGACACCAACAAACCCTTCGTTTGATCTAGCGCATCTTGGCCATGTTGAGGTGCTGACCGATAAGTTCGACGAAAGTTTGGCCTTCTTCACAGAGATTTATGGCCTGAAACTGTCCGGCTTGGATGAAAACAGTGCCTATCTTCGTGCGTGGGACGACTATGAGTTTTGTTCGCTCAAGCTGACGCGCTCAGATACCACTGGTGTCGGCCATATTGGTTATCGTGCAGCAAGTCCCGAGGCGCTGGAACGTCGCGTGGCGGCGATCGAGGCGTCAGATTTCAAAACGCATGGCTGGATTGAAGGCGATATCAGTCACGGTCGCGCCTTCCGCTTTGAGGATCCATTTGGCCATATCTTCGAAATTTACTACGACACCAACCGTGCTGCGCCCGAAGGCGAAGACACCCCAGCACTCAAGAACACTGCCAGCCGCTTTACGGGCGTGCCACCGCGCCGGATTGACCACTTGAACCTATTGTCTTCGGATGTGACAGAATTCAAGCGGTTCATGGAAACCTGCCTTGGTTCCCGCGTTACCGAATATATCCAGCTTGATAATGGTCGTTTGGGTGGCTGCTGGTTCACAGTGAACAACAAAACCTACGATTTGGCCTGTACAGAAGAGCACGATGGTGGCCACGGTCGTTTCCACCACATCACCTATGCAACAGACCAGCGCGAAGACATCTTGCGCGCCGCCGATCTGTTCCTTGAGGCGGGTGTTCATATCGAAACCGGACCGCATAAACATGCCGTTCAGGGGACTTTCTTTCTTTATGTCTGGGAACCCGCCGGCAACCGCGTCGAGTTGGCAAATGCCGGTGCCCGGTTGATCCTTGCCCCCGACTGGGAGCCCGTTTGCTGGACCCAAGCTGATCGTATGAAGGGTCAGGCCTGGGGTTTGAAGACGATTGAAAGTTTTCATACGCACGGCACGCCGCCGGTCAAAAAAGACGGCGCGGCGTAACAGGGCCCAAAGGAGGGCACAATATGGCCATCAAAAACATTTCAATGCCCATTCTGATGGCGCATTGAGCCGAAAGGAATAGTAATGGCAGTTGTTTTGCAAAAAATCGAACGGGCCGACCGCGATCTGATCCGCCGCCTAGGAGAAGCTGGTGTGGCGACTGTTCACGAAGCTCAGGGGCGCACGGGCCTGATGGCCGCCAATATGCGTCCAATTCAACAAGATCTTGCGATTGCCGGTTCGGCGGTGACCATTTCAGCTGCCCCCGGCGACAATTGGATGATCCATGTGGCCATCGAACAGCTCCAGGATGGCGACGTGCTCGTACTGTCGCCAACTGCACCTTGCGACATGGGGTATTTCGGGGATTTACTGGCCACCTCGGCGCAGGCGCGCGGTTGTCACACGCTCATCATCGATGCGGGTGTGCGTGACACGCGCGACCTGAGGCAGATGGGTTTTAGTGTTTGGTCTACAGCTATTTCGGCGCAAGGCACTGTCAAAGAAACTCTTGGATCGGTGAACGTGCCCATCGTTTGCGCAGGTGCTCTGGTTAATCCCGGCGATATCATCGTGGCCGATGACGACGGCGTCTGCGTGGTGCCACGCGACAACGCCGCGGCTGTTATGGAAAATACCCAAGCCCGTCTGGATGCCGAAGAAGCCAAGCGGGTGCGTTTAGCTGCAGGTGAACTGGGATTGGACATTTATGATATGCGTCCCCGGTTGGCCGAGAAGGGTCTGAAATATGTCTGACCGGTCTGAGGGCGTGCCGTGTACTTGGATGCGCGCAGGCACGTCTAAGGGAGCGTTTTTCCTCGCCTCTGACTTGCCTGCTGATCCCGAAGATCGGAATGCCCTTTTGCTACGAATTTTGGGGTCGCCCGATCCGCGTCAAATTGACGGGATCGGTGGGGGCGATCCGCTAACGTCAAAGATAGCAATCCTGTCCCCATCTGACCGCGTAGACGCAGATGTGGACTATTTGTTCCTGCAGGTCTTTGTCGAACAACCAATCGTGACCGATGCCCAGAATTGTGGGAATATCCTGGCAGGTGTCGGACCTGTGGCCATCGAACGCGGATTGATACAGGCGAGCGACAATCAGACCACTGTTCGCATCCACATGCTAAACACAGGCGAGGTCGCAACAGCCAACATTAGTACACCGGATGGGCGCGTTAGTTATTCTGGCGAGGCCCGCATCGACGGTGTTCCGGGACATCATGCACCAATTCCGTTGATGTTTGAGAACCTTGCCGGATCCATGTGCGGTGCTTTACTTCCGACTGGAAACCTGACGGATATGGTCGAGGGCGTCGAGGTAACTTGTATCGACAATGGGATGCCAGTCGTCCTCATCAGCGCTTCGAATCTCGGCATTTGTGGCTCAGAAACCCGCGAAGCGCTCGACGGTAATGCAGATCTGAAACATCGGTTGGAAGCGATCCGATTGGCCGTCGGTCCTATGATGAACCTTGGCGATGTCGCGAAAAAAAGTGTGCCGAAAATGACCTTGCTGAGCGTATCTGATCAAGCGACAATTTCAACACGCAGTTTCATTCCGCATCGCTGTCATGCCACCATTGGCGTTTTTGCGGCCGTATCCGTGGCAACCGCCTGTGCAATGCCCGGCACCGTTGCATATCCTTTGGCAAACCAGCCCGTTGGGACAACATATTCAGTGGCTCACCCAACCGGCGCTGCCGACGTGCTGATCGAGATGAAGGGCGACGGAACGCTTCATCGTGCCGGAACTTTGCGCACCGCCCGGAAGCTTTTTGAAGGCAAGGTCTTTCCAAGAGATATGTGACCAGCGGTCTGCTGCGAATGGCTTTTGTCGCGCTTGGAGAACATTGCGCATAGATGAAATATCAATTTTGAAACCTCTTTTCTAAGTTTCGCATAAGTCAGCCAGCATGTTCTCATCTACCCAGTACATGAACACGCAGAGGGCGTCAGTCCTGCAAAGAAAAGCGTCAATGCCAGCTGCGGCAACGAAGGCGGTTCACCGTTCAGGTTGGGAGGGATTATGGCAAATTACCGATTAAATCTAAAATGCCACAACACACTGGGAATCGTTGCCCGGGTGACTGCCTTACTCACTGAGCACGGTGCGAATATCACGGAAGCCCAGCAGTTTGACGATTTACAAACAGGTCTGTTTTTCATGCGCGTCGCGTTTGCGGTCGACAAATCACAACCAGAGCTAGCAAATATCTTTGCTCCTGTTGGCGATAGTTTCGGAATGGAATGGACATTGCGGGCCGCCGAAACCAAAAGGAAAGTTCTGATATTGGTCTCCAAGTTTGACCATTGCATGGGCGACCTTCTTTATCGCGTGCGGGTCGGCGAACTGAACATGGAGTCGGTCGGGATTGTTTCGAACCATCCGCGCGAAGCTTTGGTTTTGTCTACGGACGCTGGCATTCCGTACCATCACCTGCCGATCACCAAGGAAACAAAGCCGCAGCAGGAAGCGCAGATCAAACAGATTGTCGAGGAAACTGGTGCCGAATTGATTTTGTTGGCACGGTACATGCAAATCCTGTCTGATGATTTTTCAAACTATCTTTCCGGTCGCTGCATCAACATTCACCATTCTTTCCTGCCCGGTTTCAAAGGGGCGAAACCTTATCATCAAGCGTATGATCGCGGGGTCAAGATGATTGGCGCAACGGCGCATTTCGTTACCGGTGACCTGGATGAAGGGCCGATCATTTATCAGGACGTAGAACATGTCAGCCATGCCGATACACCCGATAGCCTGGTCCGCAAAGGTCGTGACATCGAACGTCGTGTGTTCGCAAAAGCGGTAGGTTGGTATCTCGAAGATCGCATCTTTGTGAACAGCAACAAAACGGTTGTTTTCCAAGATTGACCAATTCCCACACTCACAAATAAATGCCAAGGAGGACCATCATGGCCGAGACACTAGAAGAGCGTTTAAAGGGCTTCAAATCCCCGTCAGAAATGCTTCAGAATTCAGAGACTGGGGCCTATGTGTTCCCGATCGCACCACAATACACCAACTGGATGGAAGAGGTCCGTGCTTGGCGCGAAACCGCCGTGTTGCTCAATCAATCCTATCACATGACTGATCTGTACGTTCGCGGCCCTGACGCCGTGAAATTCCTATCCACAGTGGGTGTGAACAGTTTCAAGAATTTTGGGCGCAACAAATCCAAACAGCTGATCTGTGTGAATCCAGACGGTTTTGTGATCGGCGACGGGATTATCTTTGGGCTAGAGGATGATGAAATCCTATACGTCGGCCGCCCACCGCTGGCCTATTGGTTGGCGTATCAGGCGGAAATTTCCGACCTTGATGTCACAACTGAGTTCGACATTCGCAGCCTGGAAAACACCGACAAACCGCGCAAACTTTATCGCTTTGAGGTACAGGGGCCGAATGCTCTCAATATCCTCAACGAGGTGAACGAGGGTGGCGAGCTGACCTCCAAGTTCTTTAATATGGGCGAAATTACAGTTGCAGGCTGCAAGGCACGAACGCTCAGCCACGGCATGGGCGGCGCGCAGGGTCTGGAGCTTTGGGGGCCCTATGAGGAAGGTCAGAAGGTCTATGATCGTCTGATGGAAGCAGGTGGAAAGCACGGAATGCTACGTGCCGGAGCACGAGCGTATTCCTGCGCTGCGATGGAATCCGGGTGGATCCCGTCACCACTTCCCGCCATTTATACCGGCGAAGCGATGAAAGGTTTCCGCGAATGGTTGTCCGCCGACAATTTCCTGTCGATCTGTTCCGTCGGTGGTTCGTTCCAGCCTGACAATGTCGAAGACTATTACCTGACCCCTTGGGATCTGGACTATGGCCGGGTGGTCAAATTCGACCATGATTTTATTGGGCGTGAAGCGCTGGAAAAAATGGCCGAACAAGAACATCGCACCAAAATCACGCTGGTTTGGGACAAAAATGATGTGCTGAAGATCTTTGCCGGTCTGATGGGGGAATTCCCCGGCCCGAAACTGATGGAGATGCCTGCCGGCCACTATGCGGCGCATCCCTATGACCAGGTTTTGCTAGATGGTAAACTTGTCGGCTTTTCCACCTATCCGGTGTACTCTGCCAACGAACGTGCGTGGATTTCGCTGGCTATGATACGCAGTGATCTGGCCGAAAATGGCACTAAGCTTGACATCCTCTGGGGCGAAAAAGACGGAGGCACCAAGAAACCTCATGTGGAACAACATGTTCAGATGACGGTCAGTGCCGAGGTCAACCCATGGCCGATCCACGCAGCTTCAAGAAGCCAATATCGCGCGCAGAAGTAAAACGAACGGGCCTGTCATCCGACGGGCCCGATTTCAATCACCTCCAGGAGTTTGTGGGCCCGGTTGCTGTTTCTATTGCTGGCCAATCGGTAGTTGCAGGGATGCAAAAACCGTAGTCGTCAAGATGGCGCGGATCAAAGAAGAAACGTGTAAGATGGACAAAAAATACTTAGATGCAGTCATTGTCGGGCGCCGTGATTTGACCGACCGGATTGCCGAGTTCACAATCGGAGCGTCGGATGGATCCGCGTTGCAGCCAGGCGAAGCCGGAAGCCACATTGAACTGCGGTTCGGCGGGCAATCAGGGCGTTTTTTGCGACACTACTCGCTTGTCGGCCCATTAAAGCGGGGGCGCGCGCCTGAGCCGTTCTGGCGGATTGCGGTGCAACGGGAAGACAGGGCGCGTGGATCGGCGCACATTCACTCCACCTTTCGCGTTGGAACAAGATTGCAAATCTCTCGCCCAATCAGTGCGTTTCGCCTGGCGCAGGACCTGCCTCACACATTGCTTGTCGCGGGTGGGATCGGAATAACGCCGGTCATTGCAATGATGCGTTCATTGGTGCTGCGTGGACAACCGTTCAAGATGTTTTACGCAGGCGCGAACAAAGCCGCCATGGCCTATGTTGGCGAGGTGACACAGATTGGGGGCGATGCCGTCACACTGC
>JAHBAO020000368.1 GCA_018500065.2 Octadecabacter sp.
CCGACCGCCGTTTCAAGAACCCGCTTTGGCAATCACACCCTTATTTCAACTTCCTCAAGCAGCAATACATGCTGAACGCGCAGGCCGTTGACGCGGCTGTGGCGGACATGGAGGGTTTGGATGACGCAGACAAGCGACGGATGGAGTACTTCAGCCATCAGATCGTAGACATGCTGTCGCCAACAAACTTTCTGGCCACCAACCCGGATGCGTTGACCAAAGCTGTTGAAACCGAAGGTGACAGCCTGGTGCGTGGTTTGGAAAACATGATCGCTGATCTGGAAGCCAACAATGGTGAGCTGGTTGTTTCATTGGCGGATAAGGATGCGTTTACCGTCGGTGAGAACCTGGCCACGACCAAAGGCGATGTCGTTTTCCGCAACCATATGCTTGAGCTGATCCAGTATGCGCCAACGACCGAAAAGGTCCATGAAACGCCACTGATCATTTTCCCACCGTGGATCAACAAGTTTTATATTCTTGATTTGAAAGAACAAAACTCGCTCATCAAATGGATCGTCGATCAGGGGTTCACCCTGTTTGTCGTCTCGTGGATCAATCCGGACGCGGCGTATCGTGACGTTGGAATGTCGGACTATGTCGAGGATGGCTATCTGACTGCAATTGAAACCGTGCGCGAGATTTGCGACGTCAAGAAAGTAAACGCCGTGGGGTACTGCATTGCAGGGACCACGTTGTCGCTGTCGTTGGCAGTTATGAAGGCACGCGGGCTGGATTACGTGAACTCCGCCACGCTGTTCACGACCCTCACGGATTTCTCGGATCGCGGTGAAGTGGGCGTGTTCTTGAACGATGATTTTGTCGATGGGATTGAGGCCGAAGTTCTGGAAGCCGGATTCCTTGATAGTTTCTATATGAGCCGGACATTCAGCTATTTGCGCTCCAACGACCTTATCTATCAGCCCGCTATTCGCAGTTACATGCTGGGGGAATCCCCGCCAGCGTTTGATTTGCTGTATTGGAATGGCGATGGCACGAACCTTCCCTGTAAAATGTCGATCGAATACCTACGCGGCCTTTGTCAGGACGATACCTTTGCGACGACGGGGTTTGATGTTGCTGGCACGACAGCGCGGTTAAGCGATGTCGACGTGCCGATCTGCGCGATTGCCTGTGAGAGCGACCACATTGCGGCATGGAAATCATCCTATCGCGGCGTGCAAAAGATGGGGTCCAAGGACAAGACGTTTATTCTGTCGGGATCGGGCCACATTGCGGGTATCGTGAACCCGCCTGCCAAAAAGAAGTACGGCCATTGGACCAACGCTGACCTAGGCCTTAGCCCAGAAGACTGGCAAGCGGGCGCGCAAGCACATGAAGGGTCTTGGTGGCCGATGTGGGGCAAGTGGTTGGCCAAGAAGTCCGGCAAAAAGATCGAGGCAAGAACACCGGGGACGGCGACTCACCCTGCTATAATGCCTGCCCCTGGAAGCTACGTTTTGCGCGATAAGGCGGTTTGAACGCAGTGAAAAGTAGGCCATTTTTAGCCTATTTGTTTCACGGACCGCATTTTAAATAATAAATACAGTCTCTTAATTCGCTCTTACTATTTTAT
Organism: Octadecabacter sp.; assembly: GCA_018500065.2. Classification (GTDB taxonomy): domain Bacteria; phylum Pseudomonadota; class Alphaproteobacteria; order Rhodobacterales; family Rhodobacteraceae; genus Octadecabacter. Next base: position 1,577 of record JAHBAO020000368.1, read on the forward strand.
GCTGCAGTGCAGAAAAAACTTGAAATGCTGCGCCGCAGCAAGTAGGTTGTTTGCAGACGCAGAAACGCCGGAATGGTCCGGCACATATTTTAAAGGAGCACCAAAATGGCTGCTACGACACCTGACTTCACCGCTGTTCTCAAAGACATGATGGGCGCATTCCCAGTAGACACAAAAGCAATGGACGACGCGATCAAGATGCAGTCCACATTGAACGAAAAGCTGTCCGCTGTATCCATTACTGCAGCACAGAAATCCACTGAGCTTTCCGCTAAATGGGCTCAGGACACACTTGCTAAGGTTACTGAGCTTGCAAAAGCAAAGGCAGAGCCTGCTGACTACGCAACATCCGTAACTGATTTCGCATCTGCTTCTGCTGAAGTTGCTGCTGAAAACATGGCTGCTTTCGCTGAAATCGCGAAAAAAGTTCAGACAGAAACTCTGGAGCTGATGATGGCCGCTGGCAAAGACGTGTCCGAGGACATGGCTGCTGCTGCCAAGAAAGCAACTGCAGACGTTACTGCTGCTGCTAAGAAAGCCGCTACTGCAAAGTAAGCGACATAAGATAGATAGGCGCTTTCCTCCTCCCTAAGCGCCAACGTCTTACAGGGCGTGCTGTTCTCTCCCGACGGCGCGCCCTTTTCTTTTGTGGACATGCAGCATAGGCTTCTCTGCACTGCAACATGTCTCGGGAGGGCACGAGTTGGCCAACACATCACAACCATTGCTGATCAAGCGGTATGCAAGCCGTCGTTTGTACAACACCGAGACCAGCGATTACGTCACCCTTGAGGACATCGCGACGTTCATTCGCGAAGGCCGCGAGGTGCAGATTGTTGACCTGAAATCCGGCGATGACCTGACGCGTCAATACCTGCTGCAAATCATTGCAGAACACGAAAGCCGCGGCGAAAGCGTGCTGCCGGTTGATGTGTTGACGGACTTGGTCCGGTCTTACACGAGCCAGTCGATGTCCGTGGTGCCGCAGTTCTTGGCGCAGTCGTTTGATATGCTGCGCGATGGGCAATCCAAGATCATGGAAAACATCGGATCAACCAACCCACTGGCGAAGATGCCAGGGTTTGAAGCGATGCAAGCCCAACAACAAGCATTCATGAAAGCAATGACGGGGGGCATGATGCCAACTGGCGCCAAGCCTGCAGAACCCGCCAAACCTGAAAGGGCAGATGATGACCTTGATAACATCAAGTCAGAACTGGCGGCGTTGCAGGAAAAGCTGTCGAAACTCGGTAAGTAGTTAAGCGTCCTTAGCGGATGCTGCGCGCTGTGCGGCATCCAGCAAGACATCCGCGATCACATCACATTTGTCTAACGTCAGACGGGCTGGCAAGCGAACGTCGCAGGCGCGCATCAACATGGCGGGGGTTTGCGGCAATTGCGGGCGGATGATCGCGGCAGAGAGGTTAGACCGCCGCAGGTTATAAAGCGGCAGCTTGTTCTGCCATTTTTGCATCACTTCTGTCGGGATTGCATGCTTTTGCTACGTGTGCCCATCAGCGTCGCAAACTCTTGTTCCAAAAGGGGAAACTGGTGCATTGACCATCTCCGCGTGTGCATCTTCCTGCTTGTTTAGCAGCGCGTTTAAGACATGGCCATGACAGTCTGCTGAGGCGGTGATTATATGCCGAGCCGGTCGCGCATCGAATACCAGGTCATCGCAGCCATCAGTAACGGGGCACGTAGCATTGTGCCACCCGGAAAACGCGGCGTTGGCAGGCTGGCGAAAATGTCAAAGCGCTCCGCTTGGCCGCGCACTGCTTCGGCCATCAGCTTACCTGCGAAACCGGAATGAACGACGCCGTGGCCGGAATAGCCCCCCGCGCTTAGGATGTTAGACGATGCGCGCATCAAGTTCGGCAAACGGGTTGGCGTAATGCCCAATGTGCCACCCCACGTGTAGTCGATTTGCACCCCCTTTAGCTGCGGGAACATGTGTTCCATGCGCTTGCGCAGGGCGGGTTCGATGTTTTGGGGGAAGCCCGTGGTATAGTTTTCACGCCCGCCAAACAGCAGGCGGTTGTCCTCTGACAGGCGGAAATAGTTCACCACAAATTTGCTGTCAGCGACGGCAATGTCTTGGGTTAGAATGTCTTTGGCGCGGTCCCCCAAGGGTGCTGTTGCGGCGATAAACGAGTTCAGCGGCATGGTGCGCGCTGTAACTTTTTTGTTGATGTTGGGCAGGTATCCGTTGCCTGCAAGCAAGACGAACGGCGCGGTCACGCGGCCCTGTCCGGTGGCAACAATGGCGGGATCGCCTTCGATGATTTCATGCACCTCAGAGCGTTCAAAAATGCGCGCGCCAGCACGTTCAGCCGCCTTCGCAAGCCCAAGCGCGTAGCGCAGTGGATGGATGTGGCCCGCACCGCGATCAATCAGCCCGCCTTGGTAAAGTGGTGACTTAATAATGCCTTGGAAGGCATCACGGGTCAGGCCTTCGATGTCTTTGTAGCCATATGTGCGGCGCAGAAATTCAGCCTCGTCGCGCAGCTCGCGTGCTTCAACAGCGTTGTAAGCCCCATGCGCCACACCTGCGCGAAACCGCGCTTCGGGGGCATGTTTTTCGATGCGGGATTTCAGCAGCGCTTTGCCTTCTTCTGTCATATCCCAGAGCGCTTTCGCCGCGCCTTTGCCAAGTTTCGCGGCGATCCAACGTTGGTCCTGATTGAACCCTGATCCGGCTTGTCCACCGTTGCGCCCAGACGCGCCCCAGCCCGCGCGGTGGGCGTCCAGCACAACAACATCCATTCCAGCCTCAGCCAGTTCGAGCGCGGCCATCAGGCCCGTAAAGCCCGCGCCAACAATGCAGACATCTGCCTTGATCTTGCCATGCAGCGGTGCGCGTTCCGGCGGGATGTCGGCGGTGGCAGCATACCAGCTTTTGGGAAACGTGGCGGGGCGGTCATTGCGGTAAAGGGCGTTTGTCATATCGGTTATGGGGCCTCACGCAGGTCATAGTAATCTAAGCGGTAGTTTTCAGGCGCGGAAACGATGACAGTTGCTTCGTCGTAGAAATCGCCACGCATCTTGACGCTAAAACAGTCAGCACAGCCGCTTTGCAATCGTTCGGTGACGAAGGTTTCAAAAGCATCTTGGTAGTCAGTGCGCTGGAGCGGTTGTTCGCTAAGGCTGTCTAGGGCCGCATCACTCAGGGTTGCGGTGCCTTCAACGTGAACGGTGACGCTGGTAAATTTTACATCAGGGAAGGGGATCGGTGCGCCGCCAGCAAGGACAGGCGTTCCACTGTCGCCATCCGCCACAAGGCCTTC
>JAHBAO020000429.1 GCA_018500065.2 Octadecabacter sp.
CTGTACGCGAATTTTTCACAGCCTCCACCATCGGCACACTGACTGATTTACCGTTTATAGTGCTGTTCCTTGCACTTGTGGCCTCCATCGGCGGCAACGTGGTTTGGGTCTTGTTTGTCGGTGGGCTGTTGATGGTCCTGCCGTCTTTCTTCTTGCAAAAGAAGATGATCGCGCTGACGCACCAGACACAGGGTGCATCTGCCAAATCCAACAAGCTGTTGCACGAAGTTATCTATGAGGCCGACACCATCAAAGCGCAGCGCGGCGAAGACCGTTTCAAGCGCCTTTGGTCTGAACTTTCCGCCGTGTCCTCCCTTGCAACGTCCGAGCAACGCAAGCTCGCCAGCACCCTGACATTCTGGGCGCAAGGCGTGCAGCAAGCGACCTATGTGGCGGCTGTTGTTGCGGGGACGTTCATGGTGTTCACCGGTGAATTTACGGTCGGAACAATCATTGCAGTTGGTATTTTGACCAGCCGCACATTGGGTCCGCTCACCCAACTGGCCGCAACGCTGGCTCGTTGGTCTAATGTTAAGGCTGCTTTGGAAGCCTTGGGCGAGATTGCAGATGCAGAGCAGGACCAAGAAGAAGACCGCACCTATCTGCGCCGCGAAGAGATGAAGGGCGGCTTTGAGCTGCGCGATATCGCGTTTTGTTACAATGAGGACAGCGGCCAGAACCTCGACATTCCGGGCCTTAAGATCGAAGCAGGCCAACGCATTGCGGTGCTTGGGGCGAATGGCTCTGGTAAATCCACAATGCTAAAGCTGTTGTCCGGCATCTACCGCCCGACAAAGGGGCGCGTTTTGATTGATGGCGTTGATATGGGCCAAGTGATGCCGCGCGATCTGCGCCGCTCAATCGGCTATTTGTCGCAAGAAGTGCGCCTGTTCTCGGGCACGCTGCGCGAAAACCTGAACCTGACCTTGCTGGAACGCGATGATGATCGCCTGCTGGCCTCGCTTGATTTTGCGGGCCTTGGTCCGTTCGTGCGCAATCACCCGAAAGGTCTTGATCTGGAAATTTTTGACGGGGGCGAGGGCCTGTCCGTTGGTCAGCGTCAATCTATCGGTTGGGCGCGTCTGTGGCTGCAAGACCCCAAGGTCTGCCTGCTGGACGAACCAACTGCCGCGCTTGACCAAACGCTTGAAGCCACAATCGTCAGCCGCTTGGACGCGTGGTTGGAGGGGCGCACCGCGATCATCGCCACGCACCGCGTACCAATCCTTGAGCTAACAACCCGAACCGTGATTCTGCAAAATGGCCGCTTGGCTGTGGATGGCCCGCGCCAAGAAGTGCTGGCGCACCTGCAAAAGAACAATAAGAAAGCGACCGCGTGATGGTAACGTTTAATGATGAGTTTGAAGCACGTACCAAAGGCCCAAGCCTACTGATCTGGTTGATTGGCGCGACCGTGCTGATTTTTATCCTTTGGGCAAAATTCGCGGCGATTGATGAAATCGTCCGTGCGAACGGCAATGTTGTTTCTTCCTCTCGTCCGCAAATCATTCAAAACCTCGAGGGGGGGATCTTGGCAGAACTGCTGGTCGCAGAAGGCGACGAAGTTGAACCCGGCGATGTGCTGGCACGCCTGCGTGGCACCCAGTTCGAAACCTCCGTGACGGACCTGCGCGAACAAGTCATCGCCGCTGAAATCCGCCGCTTGCGCCTTGAAGCCGAAATTGGCGGTATGTTTGATTTCGAAGTACCGGACGCAATCGCAGAATTTTTGCCTGACATGGTTGCCTCCGAGCGCGCGTTACTGAATGCACGCCAATCTGATTACGTCAGCCGAACCGAAGGTGCACAAGCGATTGTAACCGAAACGCGCCGTGAACTTGGGGTGATGGAAGACCTTTATCGTCGTGAAATCGCCGCGTTGATTGAAGTCACTCGCGCACGCAAAGCCAATTCGGACGCGCTTAACACTTATAATGAAATCGTCACCCGCTCTGAATTGGAACGCGCTTCTGAATATTCTGATGTGTTGTCAGCCCTTGCGACCCTGCGCCAGGACCTGCGCGGCGCAGAAGACCGGATGGAACGCACTGTGATCACCAGCCCGATGCGCGGCATCGTGAACAATTTGGCGGTCACAACCATCGGCGGCGTTATTCGCCCCGGCGAAGAAATTTTCCAGATTATCCCGCTGGATGATGAGCTGTTTGTCGAGGCCGAAGTGTCCCCATCCAACATCGCCAACGTCATTCCGGGCCAAGCGGCTACCATTAAGCTGAGCGCTTATGACTACACCATTTACGGCGCACTGACCGGCGAGGTTCAGCTGATTTCTGCTGATACATTCGAGGACGAGCGTGACCCGAACGCGCCACCCCATTACCGCGTGACATTGCGTGTGGACACCACCGACCTTGACGAACGCCAATCCCAAATCGAAATTCGCCCCGGCATGCAAGCCGATGTTGAACTTCACACCGGATCAAAGACCGTTTTGCAATACCTGACCAAGCCGCTTTACCGTTCTCAGGAAGCACTTCGCGAGCCATAGGATAATTGGTTAACGCGTGGTTGTAATCCGTCGCGGGAATGCTTTTATCATTCGTCTAACCAAAGCGGTTTAGCGCCCTTGTAGCCCCCTGATTGCAGCACTAAGGTTTGGGTAACAAAATTCCCGTACACGGGCGCAACGCGCGTCCCAATTCTAAGGCAGAGCATATGCACGATCCCGTCGAAACATACATGAACCTTGTTCCTATGGTTGTTGAACAGACCAGCCGCGGCGAACGCGCCTATGACATTTTCTCGCGTTTGCTGAAAGAACGCATCGTTTTCGTTAACGGCCCCGTTCACGATGGCATGAGCCAGCTTATCGGCGCTCAGCTTTTGCAGCTTGAGGCGGAGAACCCGAAAAAAGAAATCTCAAGGTACATCAACAGCCCCGGTGGCTCTGTGCATTCCTGAATGGGCATGTATGACACCAGGCGATAC
>JAHBAO020000338.1 GCA_018500065.2 Octadecabacter sp.
AAAAATTTCGCTCGGTCTGGCTGTCCTTAGCCTCTCTGCGTGTGTTGGGTTTGAAGGTACACGTACCATGAGTGGCCCAAATGACTTCATCGCTGTTGCCGGTGACCTTGGTCGCGACTCCAATCGGAACGGCATGGACAATGCAGGTATCGCAGTGACGCCTGACGGTTGTCAGGCTTGGGTCATCGATGATGGTATTGAAGGCCGTGCATCCAACCGTCTTGATCCGGTGTCGGGTCTGCCCGTTTGTGTGGGTGAGCCTGGCGTCGTTTACGGCCCATACCAGAGTGGCACACCTGGAATTGCAGACCGCGTTCCTGGTGACCCAGCTCCTGTGAGCATTCAAACCGTGCCGGTTCGTACGACAACGGGCCACTTCCATACGGTTCATCCTGTGTCACAGCCGCACAGCGGCCACTAGAGCGAACAAAAATAGTTTGAGGAGGGCCGCAGCGAAATCTGCGGCCCTTTTTCGTTCTATATTGGGCTTGCACGTAGACGCCTGAGGCTTCACCATTGATCAAACTTAAAACACCGGAGAGTTGATTGGCCACGACCACCAAAACCCCAACCGCTTATGAAATTGATGCAGCTCCTGAGGTGTTGGAGTTCCCTGACAATTTCTTGTTGATTGATCTGTGCGGCGAACATGATCGTAATTTGGCGGACATTGAGCAAAAGTTGGGTGTTCAGGTCGTCAGACGCGGTAACCAGTTGTCTGTCCACGGCGAACCTGAGGGACAAAAAGAAGCGGCCGAAGTTTTAACATCGCTTTACGCACGCTTGGAAGCAGGCCGCGCCGTTGAACCTGCTGACATTGATCGCGAAGTGCGCATGGGCGCTTCTGAAAAAGGGACAGGTCCGGCTGTCGGGGATCAGATGGATCTCGGCGTCGGGGACCGCGTTGAAATCAAGACCCGCAAAAAGATGGTCGAGCCGCGCACAGACGCGCAAAAGGCCTATGTTAATTCATTGTTCAAGAACGAGTTGGCCTTCGGTATTGGCCCTGCAGGGACTGGCAAAACCTACTTGGCGGTCGCGGTGGGCGTGAACCTGTTTATTGGGGGCCATGTCGAAAAGATCATCCTCAGCCGCCCTGCCGTCGAGGCGGGTGAAAAGTTGGGGTACTTACCCGGTGATATGAAGGACAAAGTCGATCCGTATATGCAGCCGCTTTATGATGCGCTGAATGACTTTTTGCCGCAAAAGCAGGTCGAAAAGCTGATCGAAGAAAAGAAGATCGAAATTGCGCCGCTCGCGTTCATGCGCGGTCGAACCTTGGGGCGGGCTTTTGTCGTGCTGGACGAAGCACAAAACGCGACCACGATGCAGATGAAGATGTTTCTTACGCGTTTGGGTGAGGGGTCGCGGATGGTCATCACTGGGGATCGCACCCAGATTGACCTGCCACGCGGTGTGAGTTCAGGGCTGCGCGATGCAGAACGCCTTCTTGCTGGCATTCCAAAGATCGACTTCAATTACTTCACATCTAAAGATGTGGTCCGCCATCCGCTCGTCGCGGCCATCATTGAAGCTTACGAAGCCGATGATCCCAAATAATCATTTTCTGTCTGACCATTGCCTTTGTTTTCTAAGTATCCCGGGGGTGCGGGGGCTGGCCCCCGTTGCACAACCGTGACAGCACAGATCGACATCCTTGTTGAGGACGACCGCTGGGATGCGCTCGAACCTTTGGCCACCGTTGCATGCACCGCAGCATTGGCAAGCGCGGGGCTGGATCCGAGCGAATTTGAAATCAGCATTCTGGCCTGTGACGATGTCCGCATCGCGGCACTCAATGCAGATTTTCGCCAGAAAGGGACGGCGACGAACGTGCTTTCGTGGCCCTCGGCTGAGCGCGCGGCAGAGCGTGATGGCGACAGGCCGATCCCACCAAGCCCGCCGATGGACGGCGAACTGGGCGATATTGCTATTTCATACGACACATGTGCGCGCGAAGCCGCTGATGCGGGGAAGCTGTTTGAGGACCATGTGACGCATTTAATCATCCACGGCACCCTTCATTTGTTGGGGTTTGATCACGTTCGGGACGGGGATGCGCGTTTAATGGAAGGATTGGAGACAGAAATCCTTGGTAAATTGGACATCCCTGACCCATATTCGTAAGGAGAACTTCTTGGTCGCGCACGTTGCGGCTTATTTTGGATATGGAGACGATGGGCGACACGAACGACGGACCTTCTAGCGCGGCGCAAAGCGCGCACCTAGAAATAGAAGAACAGACCAGTGAACGCGGCTTTTTTGGCCGCATTGTTGAGGCGCTAAGCCCCTCGGACACCCCGGACGATATTACACCTGTAACGGGCTATGCCCCACGGCTGGAAGCGCGCGGAATGATAAACCTGCGCCGCAAGCGGGTTGAGGATGTGATGATCCCGAAGGCCGATATCGTTGCCGCTCCGGTGACCATCAGCCGCGATGATCTGGTGCAAGTCTTCCGCGAAAAAGGCCTGACGCGTCTGCCTTTGTTTGACGGCACGTTGGACACGCCGATAGGTTTCGTGAACCTCAAAGATTTTGCTTTGAAATATGGGTTCAACGGCACGTCCAAGTCCTTTGATTTGCGTGATTTGGGGCGTGAATTGCTGTTTGTGCCACCGTCCATGCCGTTAGGTGTGTTACTGCAAAAGATGCAGGCTGAGCGCACGCACATGGCGTTGGTCATTGACGAATACGGCGGGACCGACGGGCTTGTGACCATCGAAGACCTATTGGAGCAGGTCGTCGGTGAGATCGAGGACGAACATGACACCGACGAAGACGTTTTGTGGGCGCTCGAAAAGCCGGGTGTTTACATGGTGGAATCCAAGGCCCCGTTAGATGAGTTTGAAGCTGAAATCGGCATGCCATTGACCGAGCATGACGAGATTGATGAAGAAGAAATCGACACGCTTGGCGGTCTGGTGTTCATGCTTGCAGGCCACGTGCCCGCGCGTGGTGAAGTTATTCAGCACCCCGAAGGCCCGGAGTTTGAGGTCGTCGAAGCTGATCCAAGGCGCATCAAACGGTTGCGCGTTCGTTTGACCGGCTCCGCCACCAGTGGCTAGGATTCATCCAAGCGGATTGGCTGCGCGCTATGCGACATTCCCACGCTTTGCACGTGGATTAGTTCCTTTAGGATTGGGCGCTTTGGCCGCGCTGGGCCATGAAGACTGGGGCATGCAGTTTGTCGCCGTGATGGTCGCGCTGGTCTTGATGTTCTTGATTGTCCCGACAAACCGTCGTTGTGCGACTTGGTTCGGCTGGCTCGGAGGACTTGGCTACTTTGGCGTAACACTGCGCTGGTTGATTGAACCGTTTCTGGTTGATCCGGGCCGTCACGGATGGATGGCGCCCTTTGCGATGTTCCTGATGGCGGGCGGGTTGGCGTTGTTTTGGGCGCTGGCGTTTTGGGCCGCGCGATGGATTGCTGGGAAACAAATCTCTGTAATGCTGTGGCTGTCTGTAACGCTTGCGGCGGCGGAACTGGCCCGTGGTCATGTGCTTAGCGGATTTCCGTGGGGATTGGTGTCCTACACGCTGATTGGCAGCGTCGGGGACGT
>JAHBAO020000159.1 GCA_018500065.2 Octadecabacter sp.
CTTACCGACGCAACCGCCCTGATCGGCCCGCGCACGGACACCAAGACCAAAGACATCTCGATCCTGACCCCGCTAGGCCCGAACGTCGAGGGTTTGGACGTCTCTATAGCCCTTACCGAAAGCCTTCCACCGGATGTCGGCGTCCCGTTGGAAAACGGCGGCCAGTTCGTCCATTGGCGCGAGGTGCTCGAAGGCGACGCCCCCATCAAACTACGTACACTTGATGGTCACCTGGCAATAATGGGCGATAAACTGCGTTATCTTGCGGGATGGCCAGATGACGCAACCTGGGATCTAATCCTAAAGGATCTTTGCAATGAGGTCGGCCTGACGCACCACGCATTGCCCGACGGTTTGCGCATTCGCGAAACTGAAACCCACCGTTTCGTCTTTAACTACGCACCAGAAACGCTCGACTGGAACGGCACAGAAATCCCCGCCGCAGGCGTGCATTGGGAAGCGCTGTGACACAGTTTGGCACAACCTCAGATGGCCGGACCGTCGACGCGCTGACAATTGCGGCGCACGGGCTAACCGCCCGCATCCTGACATTTGGCGCAATCTTGCAAGACCTGCGGCTAAATGGCGTTGCCCACAACCTAACGATCGGCTCCTCCGATTTGGCTGACTATGAAGACACGTTCAAGTATCACGGCGCAATCGTCGGCCCCGTGGCCAACCGTATTACAAATGCAACCGCAGGAATTGACGGCTTTGACCACCGTTTTGAAACTAACTTAGACGGCAAACACACCCTGCACGGCGGCAAGAATGGCACCCACGCCCGCATCTGGAATGTGGCCCACCACAGCGCTGCACAGCTCGACCTAACCCTCGATCTGCGCGACGGCGACAGCGGCTTTCCCGCAAATCGCACAATCACAGCACGTTTCGATATCATTCAGGGCCCTTCGCTGCGCCTTACCATCACAACAACAACCGATGCGCCCAGCATCGCCAACCTCACCAACCACAGCTATTGGAATTTGGACGGAACCGATCACATGCGGGATCACACCTTGCAGATTAAGGCTGCAACATACCTGCCCGCCAACGACGCAAGCTTCCCAACCGGTGAAATTGAACCCGTCGCGCAAACGCCGTTTGATTTCACCGAACGCAGGCATCTTAGCCTTGGCTCAACGCCACTGGATCACACGTTTTGCCTCGCGAATGGCCGCCAAGACCTGACGGAAGGACTACACCTCACCGGCGCAAGCGGTCTGTCGATGCATGTCTCGACAACAGAAGCAGGCATTCACATTTACGACGATCGCCCGACCTACGGCAGCATCGCGATTGAGGCGCAAGCTTGGCCCGACGCGCCGCGCCACCCGCGGTTTCCCAGCATTGAGATCACGCCGCAATGCCCAGCTGTGCAAGTCACGCAGTGGCGCTTTTCGCGCTAGGGTTTTCCCCAACCACCACCGCCCGGTGTCTCAAGGTGAAACGCGCCACCAGCAGGCAAATCAATTTCGTCATTTCCCTGCAAATCATGGCGCGTGCCATCAGGCATCACCGCCCAATTGCGCCCTACGGCCCCGTTTTCACCACCCACAACGCCAAACGGCGGCACAACGCGGTGCGAGCATAGCGTCGTCACCGTGACAGGTTCCAAGAACGTCATCACACGCCGCGCGCCGTGCCCACCAGCATACGCGCCAGCCCCACCCGACCCATCGCGCACCTCAAACCGATCAAGGCGCACAGGAAACCGTTTTTCCAATATCTCTGGGTCGGTCATACGGGTGTTGGTCATGTGGCTTTGCACCGCATCACACCCATTAAAATCAGGGCCAGCCCCCGTGCCACCCGCAATAGTTTCGTAGTTCTGAAACGTCTCATTTCCCCAAACAAAATTGTTCATCGTGGCTTGCGAGCCCGCGATCACACCCAGCGCCCCATACAGCGCATTACACGCTGCTTGGCTGACCTCAGTGTTGCCCGCGATCACGGCAGCCGGATAGGTCGGGTTCAGCATGCACCCCACTGGCGCGACAATGCTCAGCGGTTTCAAACACCCCTCATTTAGCGGAATAGGCGACCCTACAAGCGTGCGAAAAACATACAACACCACCGCGCGACACACCGCATAGGGCGCGTTGTAATTGCCCATGTGCTGCGCACTTGTACCAGTGAAGTCAACTGTGGCCGTGCGCATGCTTTTATCAACCGAAACAGTGACTTCAATCGTTTGTCCGATATCCATCGGGTAGGTGAACGACCCATCTGACAGACGATCAATCACGCGGCGCACGCTTTCTTCCGCGTTGCCTTGCACATGGCCCATATAGGCCGCCACGACGTCCACGCCATAGCTTGCGCTGATCCGCTTCAACTCGGCCATGCCTGTCGCGTTCGCCGCGACTTGCGCCTTCAGGTCCGCAACGTTCTGGTCAATGTTGCGACACGGATAGCGCCCCGACGCCAGCGTCGCGCGGGTGTCATCCTCAAGGAAGCGCCCCTGCGCAACCAGCTGCACATTGTCGATCAACACGCCCTCTTCGTCGATGTGCTGGCTATCAGGCGGCGCGGACCCGGGCGTGCGCCCCCCGATATCCGCATGGTGCCCCCGCGAGCCAAGCCAGAAACGCGCCTTCCCACCGATAAACACAGGCGTCACGACGGTTACATCCGGCAAATGCGTGCCGCCATTATAGGGCGAGTTCAGCATGAACGCATCGCCCTCCACCACATCAGGCCACCCCTTCATCACCGTCTTGATACTGTCGGACATCGACCCAAGATGCACCGGAACATGGGGCGCATTCGCGACCAAATCGCCAGCCTCATCAAATATCGCGCAGGAAAAATCAAAGCGTTCCTTGATGTTCACCGACTGACTGGTGTTGGCCAAGGTCGCACCCATTTGGTCGGCGACCGACATAAACAAATTCGACATCACCTCAAGCACCACGGGGTCAGCTTCACTACTTGCGGCAAGGGTCCGCGCCGCGCTGTCTGTTGTCAGGATTAGATTGCCAAGTGTGTCGACCTCGGCCGCCCACCCCGCCTCAATCACATTCGTTCCCGTCGGTTCCAGAATGATCGCTGGGCCGTTGACGGTATCACCAACGCCCAGACTTGCACGGTCATAAAAGGCACAGGTCGCAACGGCCCCACCCGTGTGCATGGATTCCATCGCAATTGGATCAGGGGATTGCGCAGCTGTGACGCCAAGATCAGGCAGGTCCGCCCCTTCGCCAATCGCCTCAACGCTAAGCATTTCAAACAGGATGTCAGCATCGGGGCTGGTGAATCCGAAACGTGCCAAATGCGCCGCCTCAAACGCCGCTTTCATGGCGTCAGCCGCACCAAAGGCAACCTTCAAATCCTGCTGCGTCCCAGCGTAGCGCAGGTAAGCCCAAAGCTCGCAGCGCACATCTTCCGCCCCTTGTGACAAAACCGTGTCCCGCGCCGCTTCTACCATCTCAGCGAGTGTCGCCTCCGCTTTAGCAACA
>JAHBAO020000088.1 GCA_018500065.2 Octadecabacter sp.
AAGGGTCGACGCGCCAACGGTGTAGAAACGCCCGTTGCTGCCGAAGACCAAGAGACGGTCCGTGGTTTGGGCGTGAAATATGAACCGCCCTTCGTCGCCGTCTTTGAACTTTAGCTCACGCGCGAGGTCGATATGGCCCGTCATCGCGCGAATCCAGCCCATTTTAGAGCAGACCACGGTAACAGGTTCCTTGTCGATCATCGCCTCAAGCGGCACGTCTTCGACAACACCAGCTTCGGCAAATGTCGTGCGGCGTGCACCGCCCTCATAGGATTCGCCGAATTGTTTACGGGTTTCGCGCAGCTGTTCGGCGATGGTTTTCCACTGAAGGTCATCGCTGTCGAGCAGGTCTTCGAGGCCAGCGCGTTCCAGCATCAAAGCGTCACGTTCCTTGACCAGCTCTATTTCTTCCAAGCGGCGCAAAGAGCGCAGGCGCATGTTCAAAATCGCTTCGGCCTGCGTTTCGGTCAGACCCATTTCACCACCCGCAACAGGGGAGACATAGTCGGCCTCGTCCATCGCGCGCACGTGGGTCTTGCCCCAATCTTCGGCCATCAATGCGGTCTTTGGGCTGTCGTCGTAGCGGATAATGTCGATCACGCGATCTAGGTTCAGGAAGGCGATGATGAAACCTTCAAGGACCTCAAGGCGGTGGTCGATTTTTTCCATCCGGTGCCGTGAGCGGCGGATCAACACATCGCGGCGGTGATCAAGGAACGCGCGCAGCACTTCCTTGAGGCTACAAACCTTTGGTGTCAGCCCGTCGATCAGCACGTTCATGTTCAGACTGAACCGCGTTTCCAGATCGGTATTGCGGTAGAGCATGCCCATGAGGACTTCGACATCGACGTTCTTGGACTTCGGTTCCAGTACGATGCGAATGTCATCCGCGGATTCATCGCGCACGTCCGCGAGGATCGGGACCTTCTTAGCCTCAATCACTTCTGCGAGTTTTTCGATCAGACGGGATTTTGGCACTTGATATGGAATTTCGGTGATGACGACCTGCCATTGACCGCGTCCAAGGTCTTCGACCTCGTATTTACAACGCAGGCGGAAACCACCTTTGCCGGTGCGGTAGGCCTCGGCGATGTTTTCTTTCGGCTCAACGATCACGCCACCAGTCGGAAAATCAGGACCGGGGATATATTCGAGGATCGTTTCATCACGCGCATTGGGTGCTTTAATCAGATGCAAACACGCACCAATGAGCTCTTCGAGGTTATGGGGCGGGATGTTGGTCGCCATGCCCACTGCGATGCCGCTTGATCCATTGGCAAGCAGGTTCGGGAAGGCGGCGGGAAGAACAACAGGTTCTTCCAGCGTTCCGTCGTAGTTTTCACGGTAATCAACGGCGTTCTCGTTGAGACCCTCAAGCAGCGCTTCGGCCGCTGCGGTCATCCGCGCTTCTGTGTATCGGGCAGCAGCAGGGTTATCGCCGTCGATGTTGCCGAAGTTACCTTGGCCATCCACCAGCGGGTAGCGCACGTTGAAGTCCTGTGCGAGACGCGCCATCGCATCATAGATCGCAGCATCGCCATGCGGGTGATAGTTGCCCATAACGTCGCCAGAGATTTTCGCGGACTTACGAAAGCCGCCCTTGCTGGCCAGCTTTAATTCACGCATCGCGTACAAAATTCTGCGGTGAACGGGTTTCAACCCATCACGCGCATCAGGCAGAGCGCGGTGCATAATTGTCGACAACGCATACGTCAGGTAGCGATCCCCCAGCGCGCGGCGCAGGGTTTCTGTCGGGTTCATCTTGGGGTCGAGCGTTTCATCCGTCATAGATCGTGTGTAACGGGGCCGGATTTGCGCGACAACGGGGAAATCGGATGCATCTGTGTAAAATTTCCCCGCAACTATCTGAGAAACCCCCTCCCGAAATCATCACGGACTTGTTAGGGTATCGTTGTGAGTGAGTAAAAACAGAATCTCTGGGGGGTTCTTACAATGAAAAGCTATGTGTGGCTGACCTTCGCCTTTATGGGTTGGGGCTATTACGAAATGTCTGGCGGCGCGGATTTTGTTCCGGTTGAGCGCGTCACCGCAGCGGTTGAGGTTGAAGAACCCGAGATCGTCGCACGTGCGGATACGGCGACTTTGCTGTCTGTTTCTTCATCCAACATCATTGCACAGCCTGAAACAACAGCGGCTGAGGTTGAAGCTGCCGTTGCTAACGCTGTTGCGCTCGACACGGTTGACGTGGTTGCGCCAATTGTTGAGCCAGAGCTTGATATTCGACAGGTCGGCAGTTCCCGCGTGAATATGCGTATGGGTCCGAGCACCAATTTTGAGGTCATCACGACCTTGAACAGCGGTACCAAGCTGGAAATCCTGTCCGTCAATGAAGACGGTTGGGCGAATGTCAGCACCGTTGATCGTGGAATCGAAGGCTGGATGGCCGAACGCCTTTTGACGGACTCCGACCTCTAATGTAGCCTTGCTGCCCCGCGGCATGCGGGGCATGAAGTCTGCATGAAAAAATCTATTCTAATCACCGGCTGTTCGTCCGGTATCGGGTATGACGCGGCGCATGGAATGCGCGAAGCCGGATGGCGTGTGTTTGCGTCTTGTAGACAAGCCGCCGATTGCGAGCGGCTGAAATCCGAAGGGTTCGAAAGCCCCCTCATGGATTACAATGACACAAAAACCTTGGAGGCTGGCCTTGCCGAAGTGTTGGCCGCCACAGGTGGAACGTTGGACGCTTTATTCAATAACGGCGGCTTTGGCACGCCAGGCGCAGCTGAGGATCTCCCGCGGGAGGCGCTGCGCGCCAACTTCGAAACAAACGTATTTGGCGTCCATGATCTAAGCACACGGGTCATCCCAGTAATGCGCGCACAAGGGCATGGGCGGATCGTCAACCATTCTTCCGTCCTTGGGCTTGTCGCAATGCGGTGGCGGTCGGCCTATAACGCTAGCAAATTCGCGCTTGAAGGGCTGACGGATACCCTGCGGCTTGAGATGGCGGACACAAACATCAAAATCGTAACGATGAATACTGGCCCCGTGACGTCTGACATTCGCAAAAAGTCGATTCCGCACTTTGAGAAATGGATCGATTGGGAAAACTCGCCGCGTCGTGCGCAATATGAGGCGACATTGCGCAAACGTCTGTATGAAGATTCTGGGCCCGATAAGTTTGAGCTGCCAGCATCCGCCGTGACTGCGAAGCTGCTAAAGGCGGTCACGCACCCGAACCCCAAGCCGCGGTATTACGTCACAACCCCGACCTATTTGATGGGTTTTCTAAGGCGAATCCTGACATCGCGCGGTTTAGACCGTGTTTTGCGAAAGGGCTGAGGCTTTTAATTCGGGCAGCGCCTGTTAGCTGTCATTAATAATCGAAAGGACACGACATCATGGAAAAAGACCCGTTCTTCTATGTCATTATTGTTGCTTGCCTCGTTGTGGCGGCCATTCTCGCGTGGGGTCTGTCGACGTTTCAGGCTGGTGGGGACGGCAAGCGGTCTAACAAGATCATGCAGTTGCGCATTGCGGCGCAGTTTGTGGCTGTGGTGCTGATCGTGGCATTTGCCTACTTCAAAACCCAAGGGGGGTAATTAAATGGTCGTCTTGAACAAAATTTACACGCGCACGGGTGATGCTGGCGAAACGGCCTTGGGCAATGGCACCCGCGTGGCAAAGCATTCCCAACGGGTGAATGCCTATGGCACCGTGGATGAAACCAACGCGACCGTTGGCCTAGCGCGGCTACACGCAACAGGAGAAATGGATGCACAATTGGCGATGATCCAAAACGATCTTTTTGATCTAGGTGCGGACCTGTGCCGTCCCGAAATGGAGAAAGACGCGGACGCCGAATACCCGCCGCTGCGGGTTTCAGATGCGCAAGTCACGCGGTTGGAAAACGAGATTGATGCGATGAATGACGTGCTGTCGCCGCTGCGCAGTTTTATTTTGCCAGGCGGGTCTGCTTTGGCCGCGCAATTGCATCTTTGTCGTACCGTGTCCCGTCGTGCTGAACGTTTGTCGGTTGAATTGGCGAGCGTAGAATCAGTTAACCCTGCGGGAATCAAATATCTGAACCGCTTGTCTGACTGGTTCTTCAATGCGTCCCGCATCGCCAACAATAACGGCAAAGATGACGTTTTGTGGGTTCCGGGCGCAAACCGGTAGGCGTTGATAGCGCGAACATCATTGACATGGTGAAATATTTGGGCGTTTTTTCACAAACGCGACGTCGGGATTACACTTCACGTCGATTCTGGCCTGTTTCTCCAGCAACGGCTGCGGTATTCGGGACTAGAAATTCAAGCAGGTGCAACATGCACCAAACTAGGGAGAAACGCTGATGAAGGTCCTCATACCCGTCAAACGCGTGATCGATTATAACGTTAAAGTTCGTGTGAAAGCGGACGGAAGCGGAGTTGATCTTGCGAACGTCAAAATGTCCATGAACCCGTTTGATGAGATTGCTGTCGAAGAAGCGATCCGTCTTAAGGAGGCTGGCAAAGCGGAAGAAGTTATTGCCGTTTCCATCGGTGTGAAGCAGTCCCAAGAAACGCTGCGCACTGCGCTGGCAATGGGCGCTGATCGCGCGATCTTGGTTGTGGCGACTGATGATGTGCACGAAGACATCGAGCCACTGGCCGTTGCGAAGATCCTGAAAGGCATCATCGACGAAGAACGGCCGGG
Source organism: Octadecabacter sp. (assembly GCA_018500065.2). GTDB lineage: Bacteria > Pseudomonadota > Alphaproteobacteria > Rhodobacterales > Rhodobacteraceae > Octadecabacter. The sequence goes on from JAHBAO020000088.1 coordinate 4,663, forward strand.
GCTGGTTCTTGCGGGTAAGCAAGCGATCGACAACGACATGAACGCGACAGGCCAGATGTTGGCTGCGCTGACAGGTTGGTCACAAGGTACATTCGCGTCTGAGCTGGACGTGGACGGCGACAGCGCAACAGTTACACGTGAAGTCGACGGCGGCTTGCAGACCATCAAGGTCAAGATGCCAGCCATCGTGACAGTTGATCTGCGCTTGAACGAGCCGCGTTACGCGTCGCTGCCAAACATCATGAAGGCGAAGAAAAAGCCGATGGATGAGAAGACACCGGCTGATTACGGCGTCGATACGGCCCCTCGTTTGGCTGTCGTTGGCACGGCTGAACCTGAAACACGCGCAGCTGGTATCATAGTTAAATCTGTCGATGAACTGGTTGAGAAACTCAAAGAAGCGGGGGCTGTATAATGGCTGTTCTTCTGATTGCTGAAGTTGTGAATGGTGAGCTGTCTGTAGACGGCACAGCAAAGGCCCTTACAGCTGCGAAAGCACTGGGCGATGTAACCGTACTT
>JAHBAO020000115.1 GCA_018500065.2 Octadecabacter sp.
CCCGCCGAAATCGAAGCGGCCGACCTGACAGGCCTCGCGATCGAGCTGGCGGTTTGGGGTGGCGACGGCTTACCATTCCTAACCGCCCCGCCAGATCATGCCTTAAGCGAAGCACGCGTGTTGTTAACCGCACTCGGCGCATTGACCGATGGCCGCATCACCAAGCACGGGCGCGACTTGTCAAAACTGCCACTTCACCCGCGCCTCGCACATATGTTGCTCACAGGTGGCAAAGCCGCGGCCCCCCTTGCTGCACTCCTCTCAGAACGCGACATTCTACAAAACGCACCAAGCGATTTATTACTTCGTATCAAAGCACTCGCAGGCGAACGTAGCGCACACGCTGTGCACAAAACCGCGCTCGCCCGCGTCAAGCAAGAGGCCAAGCGCTTGGCAAAAATCGCGCCCGCGGCACCCGAACAGCCTCCCGAAATCTACGCAGCAATGGCCTATCCCGACCGCATCGCCCTGCGCCGCCCCGGGGATGACCCGCGCTATGTTTTATCCGGTGGCAAAGGCGCACACATGGAAGCCGCAGACCCGCTTGCAGGGCAACGCCTGCTCGTCGTGACCGATACAGACGGCAACCAAAGAGAAGCCAAAATTCGTGCCGCCCTGACCATTTGCGAAGCCGACATTCGCGAACTGGCGGGCGCAACGATAAACCACCACCACAGCTGCGCATGGTCGAAACGCGACGGCAAGGTACTGGCACGACGTCAGGAACGTCTCGGCGCAGTCGTGCTGTCGGACGCGGCGTGGAAAGATGCGCCGCAAGAACAGATCGCGCGCGCGATGCTCGACGGGGTCCGCATGCTGGGCTTCAAATTCACACCCGCCGCCGAACGCTTCCGCGCACGCGTTTTACTGGTGCGCGCGGTTGATCCAACCCTACCGGACCTGTCTGACACATCGCTCATGGACACCCTCGAAGACTGGCTTCTCCCGTACCTGACCGGCGTCCACACCACCGCGCACTGGAAAGCCCATGACACCCTGCAAGCCCTTCGCGCGATGCTGACATGGGACCAAATGCAGCGGGTCGACAGCGAAGCACCGGCACAATTCACAACGCCCCTAGGCCGCCACACCCCGATTGACTACAGCGGCGAGGCTCCAGAAATCACGCTGCGCATTCAAGAAATGTTCGGCACCACACGCCACCCAAACGTCGCCGGCCGCCCCTTGCGTGTGACCTTCCTGTCCCCGGGGCAAAAACCGATCCAAACCACAATGGACGTCCCTGGTTTCTGGGCCACCTCGTACGCTGATGTGCGTAAAGACATGCGCGGCCGCTATCCACGCCACCCGTGGCCCGAAGACCCGACCCAAGCCGACCCAACCCTGCGCGCAAAACCCCGCAAATAGCCCCTTACGCCTGCCTTTGTTTTATAAATATCCCGGGGGGAGTCCGAAGGACGGGGGGCTGGCCCCCTCTTACCTTTTCTACAAATTTTCTAAGAAAAGTTGCGCCCCGCCCGCGGCACGCGCTGATCTACAGATCAACCGAACCTATATCAATCCCACCACGGCCCATGTTGGTCGCGCCGCCCGTCGATGTGCTCAAACCCGTGCCGCCCAAAGAAGTCACGTTGCGCCTGGATCACATCAGCGGTGCCACGCGCTGTACGCATCGTATCAATAAACCCGAGCGCCGAGGCGAGTGCCGGAACCGGATGCCCACCCGACACCGCAGCAGCCACAACGCGACGCAGCGCTGGCAAACTATCGCGGATCAGTTGCGCAAAAGCCTTCGAAAAAATCAGCTGCCCTTCAGGCAGGTCCCCGCGAAACGCCGCCGCGATGTCGCCAAGCAAGGACGAGCGAATGATGCATCCCGCGCGCCAAACTTCCGCAACGCGGGCGTAATCGATGGACCAGTCATACTCAGTCGACGCCGCATCCAAAATGCGGAAGCCCTGCGCATAAGACACAATGCGCCCCAAAAGCAGCGCAGCCTCCAGATCCGCGTCATTCAACACCAACGCATCGCGTGGCGCATCAAATATCGCGCTGCCAGCAACACGGGCTTTGCCTTCTGAAGACCACGCGCGCGCGGCCACCGCAGCCTCGATCACATTGGCGGATTGGCCCAAACGCACGGCTTCAATGGCAGTCCAGCGACCCGTGCCTTTTTGCCCGGCAGCATCAACAATCACATCAACGGCGGGCTTGCCCGTTTGCACATCAAGCGCTTGCAAAACTTTCGCGGTGATCTCAACCAAGTAGCTTTCCAGCACACCCTTATTCCAACGCTCAAACACTGCGCCGATCTCGGATGGCGACTGCCCCTGCCCGTAGCGCATCAACCCGTAGGTCTCTGCGATCAATTGCATATCCGCGTATTCAATGCCGTTGTGCACCGTTTTGACGAAATGCCCTGCGCCGTCTGGTCCGAAATGATCCGCACAAGGTTCACCGTTGAACGTGGCCGCGATGCCTTCAATGACGTCCCGAATGCCGCTCCATGCGGCAGGGGAGCCGCCGACCATCATCGCGGGTCCATGACGCGCACCCTCTTCGCCGCCCGAAACGCCCATGCCGATATAGGTGAACCCAAGGGCTTCGACGTGCTTGGTACGGCGGCGGGTCACATGAAAATCCGCGTTGCCCGCGTCGATGATCGTGTCACCTTTGGCCAGCAGCGGTACCAGTTTTTCGATCGTTTCATCAACAGGATCGCCCGACGGGATCATCAAAATGATCGCACGCGGCGGTGCCATTGCGGCAACCATGTCTGCAAGATTGTCCGCGCCGTGCAGCTTGCCCGCAAGTCCTTCGTTTTCTGCTTCCTTTACGAACGCGCCAACAACCTCGGGCTCATGGTTTGTCACATGCAGCGCAAAATCTTTTTCGAGGATGTTGAGGGACAACGCGCTGCCCATCGTTCCAAGCCCAAACAGGCCAAGCGTCGCGGAATTGGTCATCAGGAGCCCTCAATTGTGTCAGCCAACGACTACGATGCAAACGCGGGGTCTTCAACCTCGGGTCTGCGAACACTGTCGCGGCACCTCACAAAGAGACCGACTTATTTACCGAGGCAGAACCGCATAACAGCCTTTTGCGCATGCATCCGGTTTTCCGCCTCGTCCCAGATGACCGAATTCGGGCCATCCATGACTTCAGATGTCGCTTCATCATCGCGGTGCGCGGGCAAGCAGTGCATGAACAAGGCGTCGTCCTTGGCTTTGGACATCAGATCGGCGTTCACCTGATAGCCGCGCAGCTGGTTGTGGCGGCGTTCACGTGCGGATTGCGGATCGTGCATCGACACCCAAGTGTCCGTGACCACCAAATCAGCGCCCTGAACGGCCTCATTAGGATCGCGCACAGTTGTATATAGCCCATCGAGCGCGGCTTCGGGCTGCAAGGTTTCAGGCCCCGTGAAAACAAGGTCAAAATCAAACTGCTTGGCGGCATGGGCGAAGGATGCAAACACGTTGTTGCCATCGCCTGACCAGACAACCTTTTTGCCTTTGATCGGGCCGTTGTGTTCTTCAAACGTCATGATATCAGCCATGATCTGACACGGGTGCGTGCGGTCCGTCAGCCCGTTGATGACAGGCACGGACGCGTACTCCGCCATTTCAAGCAATGTCTGTTCCTCAAAGGTACGGATCATGATCAGGTCAACATAGCGGCTCAGCACGCGGGCTGTATCCGCAATGGTTTCACCGTGTCCAAGCTGCATGTCCTTGCCCGACAGCACCATCGTTCCGCCCCCCATCTGGCGCACGCCAACATCAAATGAAATGCGCGTCCGCGTGGACGGCTTTTCAAAGATCAGCGCAACCATGTGATTGGCGAGCGGCAAATCCGCATCAGGCGTACCCTTAGGCTGGCCGGCGCGCGCAGCCTTCATGATAGCGGCAGTGTCGATGATGCCGCGCAAGTCGTCGGGGGATGTGGTGTTGATGTCGAGAAAATGGGTCATAAGATATCGCTTGTGATTGGCTGCGGAAATTGGGGGCTAGCCCCCAAGCCCCCAGGATATTTGGGAAACAAAGGCAGGGTTAAGAAAGGGTTAAGCACCCTGTTCGGTATGTGTGGCTGCTTTTTTAAGGCGGGATATGGCCTCGTCGATTTCTGCATCTGTGATGTTAAGCGGGGGCAACAGGCGGATGACGTTGTCTGCGGCCGGAACTGTAAGAAGTTCTTGCGCGTAGTTGGCCGCAACGATGTCCGTGTTGACCGCCCTGCACTTGAGGCCAAGCATCAGGCCGGTCCCGCGCACCTCTTCAAACACCTCAGGATGCGCCGCGACAAGCCCTTCAAGCTTTTGGCGCAACAGGCCAGATTTGCGGTTCACGTCCGCCAGAAACGCGGGATCCGCAACGATCTCCATCACCTTGCAGCCAACAGCGCAGGCCAGTGGATTGCCCCCATAGGTCGATCCATGCGTGCCGGCTGTCATGCCCTTGGCCGCGTTTTCGTTTGCGAGAACTGCGCCCAAGGGAAAGCCACCACCAATGCCCTTCGCGACCATCATAATATCAGGCGCGATGCCGGACCATTCATGGGCGAACAGTTTACCAGTGCGCCCAACGCCACATTGAACTTCATCAAGGATCATCAGGATGCCGTGCTGATCACAAAGATCGCGCAGCCCTTTGAGGCAGGCGTCAGGCAGCGCACGGATGCCGCCTTCGCCCAGCACTGGCTCAACCATGATCGCACCGACTGTGGGCGATTTCGCAGCCTCGGTCAGGGCGTCGTGATCGCCGAATGGCAGATGCACGAACCCCGGTAAAAGCGGCCCGAACCCCTTGGTCATTTTTTCAGACCCAGCCGCCGCAATGCCCGCGGCAGACCGCCCGTGAAACGCGCCATCAAACGTGATAATATCCGTGCGCTCTGGCGCGCCCTTATCATAGTGATACTTGCGTGCCATTTTCACGGCCAACTCGCACGCCTCGGTTCCGGAATTGGTAAAAAACACCGTATCCGCAAAGGTGCTGTCTACCAGCATATCCGCCAACTGCTGCTGCGGTCCGATGTGATAAAGATTGGACACATGCCAAAGCGTGTTCGCTTGCTTGGTCAGCGCCTCAACCAGTTCAGGATGCGCATGACCCAAAACATTAACGGCGATCCCAGCACCAAGGTCTAGAAAACGTCGCCCATCTGCTTCAACCAGCCAAGAGCCTTCACCGCTGACGAAATTCAGCGGCGCACGGTTGTAGGTCGGTAGGACGGACGGGATCATCGTGATCTTCCTTTATTAGAAAGGCCCATAGGTGTTGGAACGCGGGCCATGTGTCAATAATGTTAGGGTGTTAGACGTGTTTTTCGACAGAACGTGTCAGAGATGCCAATCGGCGTGATCAATAGATCAGCGTCGGCGTCGCAGTGTGGTCAGGGTCAAAATCATCGTCATGGCGCAGTCTTACGCCGCGCGCGGGATGCAATGCAAGCCCTATGCGTCTGCTGGATCTTGGTCCCACAGCGCGCGGGCGTCTTCAAAGACAGTGCGCAGGGGTGGCACGGTAGATCGGGGCATCAGAATTTTCCGGTTGTTGTTGCATACAAGCCGACGCGCAGCATCCGCCTTTTAGCAAATCGCGTCAGGCGTCCGCCCGCTTGCATGCTCTGACCCACTTCGCAGCAGATCGGTAATGTGACGCGCCCGCAGCTTCCGCCCAACGCCCCGTGGTCCATGCACTGTTAGCACCCTTCATCGGGCCGACGTACAGCTGCGTGTCGGACATATCCTCAATCAACTGCATCAAACGAAATTGCCCTTGTTCCAGCGCGTCCTTGGCCTCATGCCAACCAAGCCCTGCCTGATCCGCGCGCAGCTGCGCGTTATAGATCTTGAGGTCATTCCACTTGTACCCTTCAGCGGGGAAGAACACCTCGTGTCCGGCTTGCCCGTCCCGATACCATCCCAAGAACAGCTCTATCCAATGGGCGCGGTGGGCGATCACGTCTTTGATCGACGTGTCCTCTTCGCGTTTGCGCTTCGCTTGTTCATCTGGAATGTTGGCGATCAGCGTTTGCAGCTTGCTGAACTCCTTTTGCGTAACTGCAAGAAGGTCGGTTTTATTGGTTGCAGCAGGCATCGCGTGCTCCTTTTAGCCTAATAATAACCCTAAGGCGAACCGCGCACCTTGATCTGACACAAGCGCCGTGGAACACGACTGGCATGGTACAAGCTCCGCACCCCCCTTCGCGCCCACAAAACCCGAGCGCCGCCGTTGCGCTGATGGTGTTGGCGACGGTGTTCATTGCGGGGACGACCCTGTGTGCGAAAGCGCTTGGTACGGATACGTTGGGGGCAAGCCTCCACCCGCTACAAATCAGCCAAGGGCGGTTTGTCTTCGCGTTCTTCGGTTTGCTGAGCGTGGCCGTTCTGTTGCGCCCCAAAATCAGCAACCCCAATCTGCGCCTGCATATTTCGCGCACCATTTGCGGCGCGACGGGGGTGACCCTGATGTTCGCAGCGGTGGCCTTCATTCCCTTGTCAGACGCCACCGCGATCAGCTTTCTCAACCCCGTCTTTGGCATGCTGCTGGCGATCCCGTTCTTGGGCGAAAAGGTCGGCCCGTGGCGCTGGGCCGCCGCTGCAATTGCGTTCATCGGCGCACTCATCCTGCTGCGCCCTGGTCCCGATACGTTTCAGGTCGCGGCAATGCTGGCGCTCGGTGCCGCGTTCACGATGGGCCTGGAACTTATCTTCATCAAGAAACTCGCCGACCGTGAACCACCGCTGCAAATCCTGCTGATCAACAATGCCATCGGTTGCCTCTTGATGAGCATCGCCGCCGCCGCATACTGGGCACCACCCACACTGGCACAATGGGGCACGTTGGCGGCCTTGGGCCTGATGATGGCCGCGGCGCAAACCTGTTTCATCAACGCAATGGCGCGCGCGGATGCATCCTATGTGACCCCGTTCAGCTACCTGACATTGATCTTCGCAAGCCTGTATGATTGGGCAATCTTCAAATCCGTTCCCGACTGGGTCAGCGTCTTGGGGGCCTGCATCATTGTCTCAGGCGCGGCATTGCTGGCGTGGCGGGAAGCGGTGAACCGAAGCCGATTGCGCCGCGTTCCAACCAGTTTGGGCGGACGAGTCTAACGCACCGCCCCATATTTGACGTTTTTAGTAGCTATCACGGTGTCATGACCGATGCATATCACTATCGTTTACAGGGCCGTCGTCCCGTCATGTGGATTTTATTGGCCATCGGCCTGCTCGCGTTCGGTTTTGCACTGACACAGGGTGGCCCGATCATGGGTTACGTCATTTTCGGTCTTTATTTGGCATTCGTGCTTGCAACTCTCGTGCTAAATCCGATCACAGGACTTGATATCGTTGATGGAGTGCTTTCAACATCGCTAAAGGAAAACGCGCCTCGTGTGCAGCTGAACGACATTGATCATCTGTTGATCGACAACCGCAGCGACGATTGCACATTCACGCTCTACCTGAAGAACAATACCACGCTCGTATTGCGAAGCATTGATGTGCCGTCAATCCGCGAAACAACGCGTGTGTTTGAGGGCCGAGGGATCGCTGTAAAACAAGCCTAGGCCTTCATCCGGTAGCCCGTGCGCAGCCAATTCCACACGATGCCCAGCACAATCACCGACCAAAGCGCCACAACGCAGAGGCCAAGCCAAGGGTTGCTATCGCTCACGCCGATGGTGCCATAGCGCACGCCATCAATGATGTAGAAAAACGGGTTCCAGTGGCACAGGGTTTGCAAGAACGGCGGCAAGGCCTCGATGGAATAGAACGTGCCCGAAAGGAACGCCAAAGGGGTCACAAGGAAGTTCGAAATTGCGGACAGCTGGTCAAATTTATTGGCAAACACCGCCGCCACCATACCCAGCGCCCCCATGAGGATTGACCCCAACACCACAAATACCAGCGCCCAAAGCGGATGGATC
>JAHBAO020000158.1 GCA_018500065.2 Octadecabacter sp.
GCATCACAACCACTCGCCCTTCACGGTTTCATCCCAGCCGAGCGTGTATTTGCTGCCATCGGTAATCACAGGCCGCGCCATGACAGCGGGCGTGTCGGCCAGCTGGGCATCGGCCTCGGACTCCTTCATCCACGCGTTGAGATTGCGAAAGGCTTGGGATTTGCGATCCACCAGATTGTCCCCGAACTCCGCAATCAAACCCGCCCATTCACCCTCGGACAATGGATCAGCACGCACATCGCGGAACATCGGCTTAAGCCCCTCATCCTCCAACGCCTTGAGCGCCTTCTTGCAGTCAGTACAGGTCGGGAGGCCATAGAGGATCATATCGGGGGCTTTCGGTTGTTTGGGGTCATTCATAACCGATTAACCACCTTTGTCGATGATACGGAATGTCCAACTACCGCCGCCCAAAGCAAAACGGAGCCTGTGTATTTTTCACGGTTAACCTCGCGGATAGATCGTCGGGCCTATTGGTGCGCGAAATCGCCATTTTGCGGCAAGCCGTCGCCAAGACCCGGGTCGAACGACCCTTCAAGATTGATGCATGGGTGGTGTTGCCCAATCACATGCATTGCGTTTGGACCTTGCCCGAGAGGGATGCAGATTTCTCAACACGTATGGGTGCAATAAAGGCGCGGTTCTCAATGGGTGTCCGTAGGGCGGGGTTCACCCGGCAGCGCGTTCCAATCAGCGCACAAGTTTTGCAGGTCATGGCACGTGGCGGGGTGAACCCCGCCCTACGGAAAGGCCAAGTCTCGACTAGAGCGCCTTAGTAGGGAACTAGTGTGCAAGCCATTTAAGAAAAACTAAAAGCTAAGCGTACCTCGTCGAGCGACGCGCTCTCCGTTCAAGTTAACGTAATGTGTTCCATAGCCACTCACTGCGTTAAGGTAGTCGAGCAATTGATGCTCATTATACTTATATTGCCGATGCGCGTTCACCTCAAAACTCTCAATTATCTTGGGAGTCCGGTTCCGGAAGAACACTTCGTCCTTTGAGTAAACTTGTGTGATTTCATTCGCCGCAGAAACCATCCAAGGTGCGGCAACAAACGAAGCATAATTTACTCCGTTTCTAATGGTAGTCGGTGTTGAAATGTAAGCGCAAAGATTTGGTGTCAACGGCACCAACGCATGACCTCTCAAGGCCAATCTTGTTAGCGAGCCAGTTAAGCCATCTAAAAGACCATCTCCAAAAATGAATTCATCTCGCAGCGAATTCATAAAGACGATGTAACAATGCGGATCTAGGCTATTGGATAAGATTCGCTCTACTACGCCAACTTGTTGATGAATATTTGCTTTACCAATTTCTTTTCGCGCCTCGGGTGAATCTATGATCGAAAAAAGACCCAACCGGTGCCTATTTCCAGGGGACCGAACAAGTAAAGAAAGCGCGAAATAAATGAAGCTCTTGAGCTCTTCACCCTTGAGGCTTCCAAAATTGCATAGATCACAGAGCTCTCTCTCTCTTTTCCCAAAAAGCTTCACCAACTTTCCAAAATGGGGCCAAAGAGGACCAATTGTGTCTTCTATCGAAGCCAACTCAATAACTCTTCTTACAGAATCATCTACTTCTTGGAAGCGATCTTCAAAGTTTGTTTCCCACGGCCCACTATTTCGCAGAAGTGTATGCCCGTGCGCCGTTTTGCCAATCTTTCTGTTCTTCGCCTTCTTGCGTTCGATAGTACCATTCGGTCTTAGAATACCGACTGTCTCATCCTTGGCAGTCCAATAGTGCTGAAGCCCTACAGGCCACCAATGATGTTCTCTAGACTTTTTACTCATTTTCGCCCGACACTTGTCCTTCACTCAAATCGATCCACTGGATCGATTAGACCCTGCTCACGCAGGGTCGTTCACGACCCCCATAAACTCCCGCCACTCGCCTTTGCTCATCCCAGACGTTTCCTGCGTGACCTCTTCCCCAGCAACCATCTTGCGGATGCAGTCAATCGCTTTACCGCTCAACGTCGCGCCGCCCAAGCGGTAGTCTTCGAACGCGCCGTAGGCCGCTGGCACCCAGGCTTTGACGATTTCGCAGATCGCGTCCGCATAGACGCGGATTTCCATTTGGGCGTGGCTGTCGGCCCGCAAGCGTAAGAAGTGGAACAGGTTGTGCAGGTCCACTTTCCAATACCACTGGGTGTAAATGTTGGCTGGAAGGTTCATGCGGGCCAATTCGCGGGCCAACCCTTGTTTGCCGTCTTCCTCGGAGATCATGTCCTCATAGTGGTCATAGGCGCGGTTGCTGTCGTCCTTGAGGTAGCGCAGCACTTGCTCGGCGGCCTCCCCCGTTAGGGCTTCGCCGCGGCCTTGGTTGTTGATCACCGATTGCGCCGCGAGGTCTTCGACACGTGGAATGTAGAATTCGCGATCAAGGATCGAGTAGCGGGCGGAGTATTCGTTGACGTTGGCCGTGCGGTGGCGGATCCATTGGCGCGCCACGAAGACGGGCAGTTTGACGTGCAGCTTGATCTCGCACATCTCAAACGGGGTGGAGTGCCAGTGGCGCATCAAATAGCGGATCAACCCTTCGTCGTTTTGCACTGACTTGGTGCCTTTGCCGTAAGACACGCGGGCCGCCTGACAGATCGCCTCGTCGTCGCCCATGTAATCAATGACGCGCACGAACCCGTGGTCCAAAACATCGTGCGCCTTATAGAGGTGCTTTTCCATACCCTCCGATACTGCGCGCAAGGTTGGTTTGGTCTGAGCGCGGAGTTCGTCAATTTCGGCCTGTTGTTCTGGGGTCACGGGCATGGGTCTGTCCTTTGTGTACGGCGGCAGTGATTCTGCTGGAATGCGTTAGCGATACTATATCTGCGTAAATCAGCGCCGAAAACCGCCATATAAGGTGGTTTTCGCATGAAGCACGCGTTGACTTAGCCTTTGCAATTTCCGATCATAAGCACAGTACCGTAAACAGCGCAGATTTTGCCCGAGGACGAGTCGTCATGATCAGATCCCTTACCGCCCTAGCCGTATTTGCAGTGTTGGCAGGGTGTGATGGGAAAACCCGTTTATGCCAGATGTGGTTGTCGATCCGATCACAGGTGCGACTGAAACACTGGAACCAGGTGATCCGAACGTCAGTGTGAATAACCGGTTTGCTTATGATACCGGCCAGAATTTGACCATGAACGCCGTGAGCTATGACGACAACGGCACCCCGGGCAATACGTCCGATGATGCATTGGTCATTAATAACCTGCCGTTTGACGGACCCGACGGGCGCTATCTTGAAGCCGAAGTTCTGGCAAACGGCGCCACAGTTTATGCCAGCCAGCAGACCCAAACTACGGGTACGACGCAGACATATGCGGTGTTTATCCGCGCCGATAATGTTGACGTGACATCTGCTGGGTCTGGTCAATGGAACGGATTCGGGTATTCAGGTGCTAACATCAATCGCGATAGCTTTGCGCTGCCCGGCGGGATTGGTGAGTACATTTACACCGGTAACTACGCTGCGACACGCACATTCTCGGATCGTGGCGGCATTGAAATTATTTCAGGGCAGTTAAATTTACGTCTTGATGAACTTGATTTCGACAATGACGGCACGTTCGAAGGTGCACTTGACGGCAATATTACCAACCGTCAACGCGAAGGAGCGGCAGGTGCACTTGGCCTTGGCGGTCTTCCCCCCATCGTCTTAGCGGTAACTCGGTACAATCCAGATACCGGTGTTTGGTAAGGCGGCACAGCAAGCACATATCTTGACAATGGTGATGTTCGTGCCAGCGGAACGCATGATGGCCTACTTGCCGGTCCCAATGGGGATGAAGTCGGTGGCTATTCAATTATAACTGGGGCTGCCGACGTGCAACGTGTCGACTACCAAGTCGTCAATTTCACTGTGACATCAACTGCACCGGTGCTTGACGGCCTCGGGAACCCGGTTCTCGATCTTAATGGCGATCCTATTGAGATAATAACAATCACACCCGGCGTTTCCAGCGGTCTTGACGGAGTGAGCACTGAAGATCTGCAAAACCAGATCGATGCGCGCCAGAACGTTCAAGATTACTTTGGCGCGCAAGCCGTTCCAACAGGGCCTAATGTGACAATAACCAGTGACGTGACGCTGACCTTTGACCTTACGACCAGTTATGATGCACGTGAGGTTGGCGTGTTTGCAGGCGATCAGGTAGTCCCAATTCCATGACATGTCTGCGAACGGTCGCTGTTGTTGTTCTGACGGCGACTTTTGGAATCTTGCCCGTACTCTCGATCCGGGCCTTGGCACAAGACGCCTCGACCACGCGGATTGAGTTAAGTGATGGTGCCTCACTGGCGCGCCAGCTTTTGCTTGCTGGGCAACCAGATGCAGCGCGACAAATAGCGTAAGCCCTGCTTTTAGGTAACCCTGACGACACACAAGCCCTTATTTTACTTGCACAATCCCAGTTGCAGCTCGGCAATTCTGAAGACGCCCGTCAAGCCGCTCGTCGCGCTTGGCGCTCCGCAAAAACGCAGCGCGAACGCTTTAGCGCAGCATTCACAATGGCTGACGTTTTGGCTGCGCAAGAATCCTATTCCCGTTCACAGCTTTGGCTTCGCCGCGCGATACACTCAGCCCCGGGCCAGCAAAGTGAAATCGTCGCGACGGATGCATTCCGCAGAGTCCGTCAAGCCAACCCGCTGGCTGTCGAAGTCAGCTTCGGCCTTAATCCATCGAGCAACGTCAATTCTGGTAATTCGAACGAAACCATCAGTTTTGCGTTTTTGCAGGGCCCGTTTGCGGAGTTGCAGTTCACAGTTCCACCGGGCGAGCGCCCCTTATCTGGCCTGGAAATTTCGTTGCAAACCGACTTGCGCTACCGCATCGCCGAAAGTGAAAAAAGCCGTACATCACTCGAGTTTGGCATTTACGGGCGGACTTACGTCATGTCTGAAAGCGCTCGTAAATCAGCACCGGAAGTGACGGGAGAAAGCCTATCGTATGGCCAAGTGTCGATGGGAATCCTACATCAATGGCAGCCCGTGGACTCAAAATCCCTCTACTCCGCAAGCCTCACCTATAGCCACGATTGGGCAGCTGGATCGCCATACAGATATGAGCTGGATGGAACAATCGGGACACAATTCACCCTCGAAAATGACGCCGCCCTCACAGTGTCAGGTGGCGTCCGTTACTCTCACAATTTTGCAAGTGAGACAGAAGTCATAACCTATTCCCTACGCGGCGGATGGTCGCGTGAACTTGCAAATGACGACACAGTCGGGGTCATTGGACAAATGGCCAAAGCAACGGCGCAAGCGACTGACCTAGCATACGAAGAGGCGACTTTAGGGGTCAGCTACGACTTCGGCGAGCTTTCGGTAAACAATGTTTCTTTGGGGCTCGATCTTATGACCAGCTATACGGAAAAGCATCGCGTCTATGAAACTTCTGCATTTGACCCAGCTGGGCGCGAGGACCGGATCTCCTCCTTACGGTTTGATGTTGGCTTTGACAACGTTGATTTTTATGGTTTTCAACCTGTTGTGACTTTTCAGGCGCGCCGGACTGCATCATCTGTTGATCGGTTTGATACCGAAGGCGGGCAAATCGGTGTGAACCTTCGCTCCAGCTTCTAGCCACTGGTCGTTTCGCATCGGCATGCTAGGATCACTCCGAACAACACCGGAGATTCCAATGCCCCTGACATATCTGCACACAATGGTGCGCGTCAAAGACCTCGACGCCTCTATCGCGTTTTACAATCTTCTGGGCCTAAAAGAACGCAAACGTTATGACAGCGAAGGGGGCCGGTTCACACTGGTCTATCTTTGCCCGCCAAATCAGGATGATGGCCACGCCGACCTTGAGTTGACGTACAATTGGGACGGCGACGATGGCTTGCCATCTGACAGCCGCCACTTTGGCCACCTCGCCTATACGTGCGACAATATTTATGAGTTATGCCAGTCCCTTATGGACAATGGCGTCACGATAAACCGCCCCCCGCGCGACGGCCATATGGCGTTTGTGCGCAGCCCCGACAATATTTCGATTGAGCTGTTGCAGGCTGGCGATGCGCTCCCGCCAGCGGAACCTTGGGCCAGCATGGAGAACACGGGTCATTGGTAAGCGATTGATCAAAACCTGCGCCGCGGCGGGCGTAACCGCGCTCTGGGGACAGGGTGCGGAGGCGTGCCGCTTGGCGCTGGTTTTGGAAATGGACGTTTCGTCATCAGTCAATGGTGTTGAGGACGCATTGCAACGGCGCGGCCTGGCGAGCGCATTGGTCGCACCAGAAGTTCAAGCGGCATTTTTCGCCTCACCCGATCCGGTTGCCTTGGCGGTTCTTGAGTGGTCAGGACGGTATAACCAATTGATTTTGCAGGATTGGGTTCTGATCGAAAACCCGGTCATCTTGGCCGAAGTTTCAGCACGCATTGCCGATACCCCGCGCAGCCATGACGACTATCCCACGGCGTTAGGCTATGCGCTTGTTTTTGCGGGAACTCTATTGCGCCGCGCCCCTGACTGTACGTTTCAAACCATTGATGTGTCCGGTGATGGCGTGAACAATGAAGGCTTCGGTCCGCGTCAGGCGTATGGGGCGTTCCCGTTTGGGGATGCCACGGTGAACGGCCTTGTCATTCACGTGCCCGAAACGGCCGCATCGCGTGAGGAACCCGAAGAACTCCTTGAATATTATGCAAGCGAAGTGATCCGTGGCCCCGCTGCGTTTGTGGAAGTCGCCAACGGATTTGAGGATTTTGCCCGCGCGATGGAAGCGAAGCTGATCCGCGAGTTAGGTGTCCTGATTGTTGGCAAGAATGAAACCGGCACCGAAACGGGACACGGCGGATGATCCGGTTTCTTGTTCTGACAGGGCTGTTGTTGGCGTCTTCACCTGTGTTGTCACAGACCACGTGCCGCCAAGCCTTGGCGTTGGGGCTTGATGTGTCCGGTTCGGTCGACGTGCAGGAATATAGGTTGCAGCTGGACGGTTTGGCGCTGGCATTGGGCGATCCGGAAGTTACCGCGGCCCTGCTTGCGCACCCGGGTGCGC
>JAHBAO020000311.1 GCA_018500065.2 Octadecabacter sp.
CGGCTGTTGAAGAAGTGCTGTATCCTGCGCTTGAAGATTTTGAGCTGGATCTGGTGATTGGTGAGGGGCCAGCGGCGCGCACGGTGCGGATTGAATTGCAGCCGTTCACGCTGATCGGGGCGACCACGCGAATGGGTTTGCTAACAACGCCATTGCGAGATCGTTTTGGTATCCCGACGCGGTTGCAGTTTTATACGACCGAAGAGCTGCACCAAATTGTCACCCGTGGTGCGCGATTGATGGGGGCTCCGGCGACGGATCAAGGTGCACAAGAGATCGCCAAACGCGCCCGGGGCACGCCGCGGATTGCGGGGCGATTGCTGCGCCGTGTCGTGGACTTTGCGATTGTTGAGGGGGATGGGACCGTCACCCAAGAGATTGCGGATAGCGCGTTGACGCGATTGGGCGTGGATCATTTGGGGTTGGATGGTGCGGATCGGCGGTACTTGCGGCTGATTGCAGAAAATTATCAGGGCGGGCCTGTTGGGATTGAGACGCTTTCAGCAGCTTTGAGTGAGGCACGGGACGCATTGGAAGAAGTGATCGAGCCGTATTTGTTGCAGCAGGGTTTGATCCAGCGCACGCCGCGTGGCCGCATGTTGGCGCAAAAGGCGTGGACGCATTTGGGGATGGCTGCGCCCAAAGGTCAGGGCGATATGTTTGGAGGCTAGTGTGGGATTGAGTTTTTTGGCCAAGATGAAGATGGGGATTGGCGCAGGTTTGCTAACGGTGGCGAGTGCTGCTCAGGGGCAATTCATTTCACCAGACGTCGATGTACAGAGTGCTGCGGGTATTTTGAGTGTCGTCGATAGCGGGGACGGGTTTAGCCGTAACCTCGTTGTCGGTGAGCGGGTTTTCTTTGACGATGGTGAGCGGCGGTTCATAGGAATCGAGGATCAGCGCGGGTCGTTGTATCTGATCAGTCTGAGTTCTGGTGGCAACGCCTGCGAGGTTAGCTTTGTTTGGTTGCACACGGTTGGGGGTGCACGGCTTAGTCCTGAATTTGGCAACTGCGCGGCGATGACCGAAGTGCGATCGGACGCTGAGACGGTCAGTGTGGTTATGCCGTCGACGAGCGCGGCGGAAGGGTTCGTTGCCTTTGTCTATGATGGCAAAGCGATTGAACGCGTCGTGCTGGGCCAGCAGGTTACAGGCGTGCCTTTTGAGGCGGATGCCCTTGTCGGGCGATATCCGTATGAGATTTTTCGCGATGCGGGGTGGCGCGCATCGCTTTTGGCGCTGATGGGAGAGAGTGGGTATCAGTTGGCTGGTGATGTGATTGCGACCGCGTCCCCGATGGAGGTTCAAGGCGACTGGGTTGCGGGGAGCGGGTTCAACAACCGGATGGCGGGGAATGCGTATGGCGCGACTGCCATTCACCGCACTGATCACCGTGTGGTGGTTGCGATCCGCACGCAAGAGGGCGGTTTGCAGGTGTGGGGCAACCTGAGTGGTGCCATGCCTCAGGAGGTGCAGGTTGTTCTTGAGGGGCGCTAGGGGCTTCTCATTGGCTGGAATTTCCGTATCAAGGCGACATGATGGACATCTCTGACATAGAACCGCTTTTTACCCGTGCTGACGGCAGCTACCTGTGTGCCCGTTGGGGGCGCCCGATTGTGCCGGTGGTGTTTGGCGTTGAGGATGAGGCGATTGCTGTGCTGAAGGGCGCGTTTGAGGCGGTTTGTGTTTTGTCCGGTCATAAGATGGATGAGTTGGACGCGGAATTGGGCGTCAACGTCATGATGCTGTTCTGCCGTGACTGGGATGAGTTGAGCGGCGTGCCGGACCTTGACCGTTTGGTGCCAGAACTGGGCCAGTTGGTCGGGCGATTGATTAAAGCGGACGCCAACCAGTATCGCATTTTCCGCTTTGATGAGGACGGCGCGATCAAAGCCTGTTTCATTTTCTTGCGCATGGATGAAAACCTAAGCGAGGTGCCTGCCGAGACATTGGCACTGTCGCAGGCGGTGCAATCTATCGTGCTTTGGTCGGATGTAGCGTTCAAGGATGCATCCCCCTTGGCGATGGTGGACGGCAATGCGGTGCTGCGCCCTGACATCGCGGGTGTGATCCGTGCGGTTTATGATCCTGTGATGCCTGCCGTGGCGCAGGATGCCAGCCATGCGTTGCGCCTCGCCGCGCGGATTAAGGTTCTGCAATGACCCATCGGTTTCCCTTGCGCGTCTATTATGAGGACACGGACTTTGGCGGCATTGTCTATTATGCCAACTACCTGAAGTTCATCGAACGGGGCCGCAGCGAGTGGGTGCGTGAGATGGGGATTGATCAGGTCGCGATGAAGCGCGACGAGGGCGTCGTTTTTGCCGTGCGCCGTGTTGAGGCGGATTATCATGCGCCCGCGCGCTATGATGATGAGCTGGTCGTCAACACGGACGTGGAAACGGTGACAGGCGCACGTTTGATTGTGCGTCAAACCGTTGCACGCGACAGCGCGGTGTTGTTCAGCGCACTTGTGACCATCGTGGCAATCAACGAAGCGGGGGCACCTGCACGCCTTCCGGCGGCTTTTCGCCGAAATATCCACTAAAAACGCGCCCATGCGCCAGTTTGTGCGCGTTTTGTTGGCAATCCTGTGCAAGCTGCGCTACATCTGGTCTTAATCAGAGGCCGAAAACCGGCCCGTTAGAGCAGAGCAGGCGTTATGGAACCAGATTTCACTTTGTGGGGCATGTTTGCCCACGCGACTATTCCCGTACAATTTGTCATGATTATCCTTCTTGCCGCGTCCGTGTGGTGTTGGGCGGTGATCGTGGACAAGTGGATGCAGTACCGCAAAGCGCGCGCTGAGGCGCGGGTGTTTGATGAGGCGTTCTGGTCTGGCAATCCGCTGGATGAATTGTTCGACAAGATCGGCGCCACCCCGAAAGGCCAATCTGAAAAGATATTCGCGTCCGGCATGCTGGAGTGGCGCCGTTCGCATCGCCAAGATGGTGGGCTGATCGCGGGCGCGACATCGCGGATTGATCGCAATATGGATGTGGCGATTGCCAAGGAAACTGAAAGCCTGCAGCGCGGGCTGACCGTGCTGGCGACAGTCGGGTCGGCCGCGCCGTTCATCGGGTTGTTCGGGACCGTCATCGGCATCATGAACGCGTTTATCGAGATTGCGGAACAACAGAACACCAACCTTGCGGTGGTCGCGCCCGGTATTGCCGAAGCGCTGTTCGCAACTGGCCTTGGCCTTTTCGCAGCTATTCCGGCGGTTATTTTCTACAACAAGCTTAGCGCGGACGCGGACCGGATTGTCAGCGGCTATGAAGCCTTTGCAGATGAATTCGCCACGATCCTTAGCCGTCAGTTGGATTCCTGAGCCGTGGGCGCGGGTGTTATGAAACAGGCGGACGGCGGGGGCGGTAGGCGCGCGCGTCGTCGCGGTCGCCGCTCCATGCCGATGTCCGAGATCAACGTCACACCGTTTGTGGACGTTATGTTGGTGTTGTTGATTATCTTTATGGTCGCGGCACCGTTGTCTGTTGTTGGTGTTCCAGTGCAAACGCCGGAAACGGCGGCAAGCGCGTTGCCAACGCCGCAAGAGGAACCACTGACGATCGCGTTGAACGCCGAAGGCGGTGTCTTCATTCAAGAGACCGAGGTTAGTCGCGCTGAATTGGTGACGCGCCTGCGCGGGATTGCTGCGGAACGTGACAGTGACCAGATTTTCCTGCGCGCGGATGGTGTGAACGCGTGGAACGAAGTGGCGCAGATTATGGGTGCGTTGAACGCAGCCGGATTTAACAACATTGGTCTGGTTACAGACATTGGCGGTCCGACGTTGGACGGGCAAGACGGGTAAACGCACATGAGCGTCGGCACCTATCTTTCAGGCACGGGACACGCGGCGTTGGTCGTGTGGATGGTTGTCGGCTGGGGCATGTCGTCCGAGCCTTTGCCGTTCGAGGTGACGGAAGTGTCTGTGGTGTCGGGTGCCGAGTTCGCTGCGATGACGCAAGGGGTGCAGCCTGATCAGCCACCAAGCGATCCGGCTGAGATTGAGCAGCCTGTCGTTGAAGACGTGACGCCGCCCGCGCCCGAGGTGGAAACACCGCCAGAGGTTGCGCAAACGCCGGTTCCTGTTCTGCCCCCAGCGCCGGAAACCCCGCCAGAAGCGCCTGATTTGACGGTGCCGGAAACGGTTGTGACGGACGTGGCACCCGACTTGCCAGAAACACCAACGATTGTTGCACCACCGCCTTCGGCCGAATTGGGCAGCAGTACGCGGCCAGTGCCGCGCCCCGCCACGCGCGTTGCGCCGGAAATTGTGACACCGCCCGAACCTGACGCGACAGTTGCGCCAGACGTTGCACAAGCGGCGACAGAGCAGAGCGAAGCGCCAGTTGAAGAGGTCGTTGATCCGGTAGACGAAACCACGGCGCCAGAAGAGGCGGCCGACCAGATCGTGACGGAGGCCGAGGAGCCTGCGTTTGGGCCTGAAATTTCATCGCGCCCACAAACGCGGCCCCAAAGGGCCACACCTGCGGTCGAAACTCCGACTGAGGATGCGGTTGACCCTGTAGCGGCGGCTTTGGCTGCGGCGGGGGCTGCGGAAACTGCAACACCTGAACCATCCACAACGCCAACACCGGGCCTGTCGGGTGGGCAATTGTCTGATGGGGACAAGTCCGGTTTCTTGCGCCAAGTTGGTGGGTGTTGGAACACAGGTACGCTGTCCACGGGTGCGCAGAACACCATCATCGACATGGTGTTTGATATGACGCCGGATGGCCGTCCTGTCAGCGGGTCAGTTCGGTTGGACGGGTTTTCAGGGGGCAGTGCTGCGGATGCGGATGCGGCGTTCCAAACGGCGCGCCGTGCGTTGCTGCGCTGCACCGGGGATACGGGTTATGATCTGCCGCGTGGCCAATATGAGCAATGGCAGCGGGTTATTTTGACGGTTGATCCAACGGCAATGAGGCAACGATGAAGCGGGTTTTAAAAGTAATCCTGTCGCTTTGGGCTGTGAGTGTCGCGGCGGATCAGGGCAACCAAGAGGCAGCAGGCGACCCAAACTATGTTCGTTTTAACTGGATAGAGGGTTTCAAGGCGCAGGTCGCGCAGTGTTGTAATCCGGGTCAAGAAACCGGTGGTGCGGGCAGGGGGGCTATGATTTGCCGGTTGATTTTTTTCACAGTGGCAGTTCGTTGAAATCAGTTTCTTTTACTATGTGCCTTAGAATGAGTTGCGGCGGCAGGGCCGAGATGCGCAATGAAACGGCGTGCAGTGATCCGCCGAGCAAAAAACTCCCCGTTGAAATGGGGGATAATTAAGTGAGTATACGCGCCATGATGAATAGATTGATGACACTTCTCGCCGCGACGATGATCGCACTTGTTTCACTCGGCGCCGCAGTGGCCCCTGCGCAGGCGCAGGAACCGTTGCGCCTAACGTTGCGCGACGGTGTGATCGAGGCGCTGCCGTTTGCGCTGCCGAACTTTCAGGCGGAGGTCGCGGGGTCTGAACAGATGGCCGCAGACATCAGCCGCGTGATTGCGGAAGACTTGAATGGCACCGGATTGTTCCGCCAGATCCAGAGCTCGGCGTTTATTTCGACCCCTGCCGGTTTTGGCAGCCCGATTGAGTTTGCCGATTGGCGTGCGATCAACGCGCAGGCGCTCATCACGGGTGCTGTGGCGGTGAATGGCAGCCAAGTGACCGTGAAGTTCCGTCTGTATGACGTGTTTTCTGGCGCTGAAATGGGGCAAGGGCTGCAGTTTGCAGGGACCACCGATAGTTGGCGTCGTATGTCGCACAAAGTGGCTGACGCGGTTTATTCGCGCATCACGGGTGAGGCTGGCTATTTTGACAGCCGCATCGTCTATGTCGCGGAAACCGGCCCCAAGGATGACCGTGCAAAACGCCTTGCGATCATGGATTATGACGGCGCGAATGTGCAGTATTTGACTGACAGCAGCGCGATTGTGCTGGCGCCAAGGTTC
>JAHBAO020000042.1 GCA_018500065.2 Octadecabacter sp.
AATTCGGTTGTGTGGCCACCAAACGGGCGCTGATAGATTTTACCTTCTTCGGTGCGCGAGAACGGCACGCCGTAATGCTCAAGCTCATAGACTGCCTTTGGTGCTTCACGGGCGAGGTATTCCATCGCATCCGTATCACCAAGCCAATCAGACCCTTTCACGGTGTCATACATGTGCCACTGCCAGCTGTCCGGCCCCATGTTACCAAGGGACGCCGCAATGCCGCCTTGTGCTGCAACGGTGTGGGACCGTGTCGGGAACACCTTGGAGATACAAGCCGTGCGCAGGCCCTGTTCGGCCATGCCAAGTGTCGCGCGCAAACCAGCGCCACCAGCGCCAACCACAACAACATCATATTCGTGGGTTTCGTATTCGTATTCAGCCATTTTTCAGCGCCTTAAAGTTAGAGTGCAATCCGCACGATTGCGAAAACGCCAGCAGCCGCAGCCGCGTAGCTTAAACAGATGGACCCGATGATCAGTGCTTTGCGGGCGAAGCCCTGCACGTAATCCTCAATCAGCGCTTGCACGCCCCCTTTGAAATGCAGGAACCCGACAAGCAGCGTCAGGATGCCGACAATCGCAGGGAACGGGCGGGCGTAATAGGCGGCGGCATCTTCATAAGACATGCCCAGCGCGTAGCCATAGGTGAACACGAACAGCGGGATCAAGCCACACAGCGCCACGGAAGACACCATCATGTGCCAGTGGTGATGTGTGCCAGATTTGGCAGACCCCATTCCAGTAGCGCGTTTACGATCAGTCAAAAATGCCATTGATCAGCCCCCTTACAATACGATGACGGTGAAAATGGTCAGCAAGACCGACACCAGAATGATCAACTGGCCCATGCGCTCAGACGATTCAACGTCGAGGAAATGACCGCTGTCCCAGATGAGGTGCCGAACACCGGCGAGCGAGTGATACCAAAGGCAGGCAACAGATCCGAACATGATGAGATCACCAAACCAGCTGGTCATGAAGCCATTTGCGCGGGCGTAGGCTTCGGGGCCGGACGCGAGGGCGGCGAACCACCAGACAATCAACAGCGCCCCGACGATTAGGGCGTTGCCTGTCAGCCGCGTGAAGATCGACGTGATCGACGTGAGCTGTGGTCGATAAATCGACAAATGGGGGGAAAGTGGGCGGTTGCCCCGGTTCACGTCGGCCATATCGCATCCTTACGCTTGTGTCTGCCGCCTGTATGCAACGGCATATGTTATCATCCTTTTAAAGGAATATCCGGCCATGTCACGAAGCGAGGGCGCTAACAGGTGCGGAATTTTGCCGCGATTTAGCACTTTTTTCACTTTGTGATCACAGTTTTGCACCAGTGATCACAAAACTGGAAGAGAATTCGCCCCGCCAGTTGCCGAGCAAAATCATCTGGCAACGCGATCGGTGTGGTCAATTCGCGATAGAGCTTGCGAATAATTTGCTCGGGGTATTCATCAAACGAGTTCACCGTGACTGCAAAGGCCCCCGGTCCGGTGATAACGTCCGTTTCGAACCATGCTGTAAGATCGAACCCTGTGTCTTGAATAACCATCGCATTCACGCCACAGACGCGGCACCGTCGCGACCTCGAATGCAAACGCATAGACGTCATCGGGGGGATGTGACCTGCGACCATTTGACAACAACCGTCTGCCGCCCCGTTCCGGTCGATTGCATCAACGTGAATTCTTCAAAAGAATTCAAATCAAAATCCTTTGAGGATTTTGCTGCGGCTTAGACGGGCATCAGCGCCCAATAATCCAGATCGAGCAGGACTTCAGGCAGATACTTGCCATCATCGCCCTTTAGCGCGCCCACTTCACCGCCCTTGGTCGCGACAAGGCGCAAACGGATCGCACCAACACCGGGCGCGGACGTTTCAGCCGTATCGAGGACTTCGGACCAAGCGCGCACTGTGTCCCCTGCAAAGCATGGGTTGGCATGCGCCCCGCTGTTGATCGCGACCATCATTTGCGCGTTTGCCAAACCATTGAACGTCAACGCGCGTGCCATTGAAATCACGTGGCCACCATACATCAACCGCTTGCCGTCAGGCCGTGATGTGACGTCAAAATGCACCTTGGCCGTGTTCTGCCAAAGCCGCGTCGCCATCATGTGTTCGGCTTCTTCAATGGTGACGCCATCCACGTGGTCGATGATCTCGCCCACTTTATAATCGTCAAGACGGTGGGTTTCGCCAGCAAGCGTGAAATCATAGCCGCTAAAATCGAGCCCCGTAGGAATTGCGAGGTCACCCGCGTCGACCGCGCCAGACAATTTAGGGATCACAGTTTCGGGCGCGGGCGCATTTAGATCACCCTTGCGCACCATCACCCAGCGCACAAACTGCATCACCACCTCGCCATGCTGGTTGGTCCCGGTGGTACGCACATAGACAACGCCGGACTTGCCGTTTGAGTTCTGCTTTAGCCCGATGACTTCGGAGGTTGAACGGATTGTATCGCCTTGCTGCACAGGCGTTATCCAGCGGCACTCTGCATAGCCAAGGTTCGCCACTGCGTTGAGCGAGATATCGGGGACCGATTTTCCGAACACGATATGAAACGCGACCAGATCATCCATCGGGCTGTTTGCAAGGCCACAATTCTGGGCAAATGCATCAGAAGAATGCAACGCGTGACGCGCCGGATAAAGCATATGATAAATTGCGCGCTCGCCACCGGACACGGTGCGCGGCACGGCGTGGTCGATGACTTGCCCTACAGAATAGTCCTCAAAGAAACGGCCCGAATTCGTCTTGCTCATTGCTGGCCCAATTTCATGTCTGGCGCATAATCTGCGTCGATCTCTTTGGTCACAGCTTGGCCTGCGCGCATGACGCCATTGGCGTGGTCATAGGCGTAGGTTGGGTCGCCATAAAGCGTCCAACCCTTTGACAGCGCGAGGGACACCTTGTGGCAAAACTCGGACGTGTCGTCTTCGGTCAGGAGGCGGTAAATCAGGGGCATATCTTATCCAAACGGGTTATAGCCGAGCCAAATGTGAATGGCTGCGACGATGCTGAAAACAACGAGGGTCGCGACGGCGGCGATCCCTTCGGATTTGATGGGCGGGGCATGGTAAGCACCGCGCGGTCCTTGGGCCTTGTTGAGGATGACCATTTCAGCCACAGCCCAAATGCCAAGCCCGCCGAACAATACGAAGGACGGCGTGTCGCCGTTAACCAACAGGTGTGCCACGGCCCAAACGACAACGGCAGTCAATTGCGGGTGGCGCACCCAGCGGGTGATGCGCGTGCCCTTGCCTGACGCTGCAAACAGATAAAACGCGAAGATCATCAACAGGTTGTTGATGCCCGTACCCATCCCATTGCGGCCCCAGAATGTCATACCGTCTGCGCCGCGATATCCGATGACCATCAGGACAATCGCCACGACGGACCCGATTGCCACAAGGCCTTTGCCCTTTTCACCAAACTTCGCGCGGTGATCCGGTGCTATTCGTTTCCAGAAATGTACGAGAGACCAAACGAGAAGGCCGGCGATAATAAGGGTCATTCAGAGTCCAACTTTGCGATTGCGTCTGCTTTTGCCAAAGTCGCCCGCGCGGTCACAATATGCAAGTTCTCGACGATCTTGCCATCCACAACAGCAACGCCCTGCCCTGCTGCTTCAGCCTCGGCAAAGGCGGCAATTTGGCGTGTCGCCAGATCAATTTCGGCAGCGGTTGGCGCGAAAGCGGCGTTCGCAGCCGCGACCTGTGCGGGGTGGATCAGTGTTTTGCCATCGAAACCGAAATCGCGGCCTTGTTCGCATTCCACCTTTAACCCGTCTTCATCCTTAAACGCATTGAACACACCATCAATCGCCACAACGCCATGCGCGCGGGCCGCTAACAGACACATCTGCAAAGACGTCACCATTGCGTCACGCGTGCGGGTGTTCAGGTCTTTGGCCAGATCGTTGGTGCCCATAACGAAGCCTTCGATCTTCGGGTGCGCGGCAATGTCCAGTGCATTCAAAATCCCCAGAGGTGTTTCCATCATCGCCCAGATCGGCTTGCCCGTCAGCGCGGCCAGCGCATCGACGTCGGCCGCCGAGTTCACCTTGGGCAGCAACACCGCATCACAATCCATCGCGTCGGCAGCCTTGGCGTCATCATTGCCCCATTCTGTGTCCAACCCGTTAATGCGCACAACCTTCAGGCGGTCGCCGTAGCCGCCCTTGCCCAACTCATCAGCCAAAGTTGTCCGCGCGGTGATTTTCTCATCCGGGGTGACCGCGTCTTCGAGGTCAAACAGGATCACATCAACGGGCAAACCCCGCGCTTTGTCCAATGCACGTGGGCGCGAGCCGGGAATATAA
>JAHBAO020000223.1 GCA_018500065.2 Octadecabacter sp.
ACAAACCCAATACTCAAAAAAGCCCAATTGCACGTCGTAGAGAGAAGCTGGCATTCAAATTAGAAGAACAGCTTAAGCTTGCATCAGACAGCACTTACCAACCCACTAAGATTGTTTGGAACACAGACAGTGATGGCAACCAACACAAAGTAGAACAACCCAAGCGCATCAAGCGTTGGTGGGTGGAACTTGATGGTGGCGTTGTACAGCTGACTGTGCGCTATGGCAGCAAGCCACTTGAGTTCGCCAAAGGGAAGAATGCCATTGCACTTAAGAGCAAAGAGGATGTTGAACCTACTCTTCGCAAGCTGAAATTGGCTGTATTGGCTGGCGAGTTTGATGAGATGTTGGCGCAACAGATTGGTGTTGTGAAGCGTAGTGTTAAGTAGCTGATGCTGATATTGGCAGCTGAGTTATATATCGCTTCAGCTGCCAAAAATGCCTTATACATTTGCCATATAAAACAGATACTTACGTGTTATGCATTTGTTAGGCAGTGTATTTGAGGTGTGATTAAAGCACACAAAATCAATGACTTATCGCTCACCAAAAGACTTCAAGCACTGCCACGGCCGGTTAAGCTAAAAGTTGAACGACAGGCCCAGTTCTCGCCGTAATCCGGACCGAAAGAATCCCCATGACCGCCCAGCTAAGGTCATCGGGGTATAGCAAACTGCACTCTGACCCATTGTGGGAAGGAGTTTTCAGATGTCTAGAATCAGACAAATTGGTATGGCCGCCGGCACGTTTAGTGTGGCGCTTGGAATCGGTTTTGTGATGCAAAACGGCGATGCCTTGGCAAGCCGCTTTGGAAACGAAGACGCACCTGCACAACCCGCACCGTTTACAGACGCTGTTCAACAGGATGCCGCAATCGAAGCACCATTGGCCGAAGCCGACGAGGTCGCGATCGATGTGGTGCAAAGCGGCGTCATCATATCCGAGACACCGGAAATCTCAAAGCCTGAGCCGACAGTCGCTGCTGTTGTGACCTTGCCAGGATCCGCCAAGGTTCCTGCCGTACAAGAAGCCCCAGTTCAATTGGCGGCGATCGAAACAGAAGTGGTTCCGACAGTTGAGACGGACGCAACTGCGATCGTTGAAGTTGATTGTGTTCCTGTGATGGATGCAGTTGCGGGGACTGTCGCGAGCGTTACGCTAACCATCAACGCACCGTGTAACTTGTCTTCCGCGTTCACGATTCATCATCAGGGCATGATGTTCACAGCCATGACGGATGATACCGGTGCGGCCGAAGTTTCGGTTCCGGCGCTAGCAGAAGTTGCAGTAATGATCGCGGCGTTCGACGGTGGTGATGGAGCCGTTGCAACGGCGACTGTTCCGGACTTTGCCAACTACGACCGTGCAGTCCTGCAGTGGCAGGGCGATGCATCCGTAATGCTAAGCGCCTATGAAGGCGATGCAGTGTTTGGCGATGAAAGCCACATCTATGTAAGAAATCCTGGCGATATCGGTCGACTCGAAACGGGGACAGGTGGGTATCTTCTTCGTCTTGGCGAAGACGCGATTGAAAGCGCGCTGATGGCAGAAGTTTACACTTTTCCTTCGGGTAGGATCGCTTCGGAATTCGATGTCGTGCTCGTTGCAGAAGCGGAAATCACGACCGGAAATTGCGGACAGGAACTTAACGCGCAGAGCATCCAAGTTTCCCCGACAGGGCAAACGGCTGCGTTGGATTTGACGATGATTATGCCAGAATGTGACGCAGTAGGCGACTTTCTGATCTTGCAAAACATGTTTGAGGACCTGACACTCGCATCGAAATGACGAGTACATGGTTCGGTAAATTTAACTTCCTTTTGAAATGTGCGGCGGTTTTCGTCGCACATTTCGGTTTCGTCGGAAGTGTCGCGGCGCAAGAAGTCACGTTTCGTAGCGAAAATGATGCTGTGACTGTGGTGGGCCGATTTGTCGCCTTTGATGGTGAAAACGTATCGGTTGCCTCGGATGTTGGGTTTGTCACCTTTCGGGCTGACGAGATGATATGCGATGGCGCGAATTGCCCTGACTTCGAAAACTACGTTCCAACCTTGCGTCTAACCGGCGCGGCACGCATGGGTGACTTACTGTTGCCTGCACTGATTGACGTTTTTGCCCGCGACAATGGGCTGAACGCGCGTCAAAACGTCCGAGGTTTCCAACTGCGTCGCTCTGACGGAACAATTGCGCTTGAGATTTCCATTATGATCGAAGCCCAAGAACAAGCCTTTTCAACATTCGTGAACCATGAGGCGGACGCGCTCATTTCGATGCGCGAATTGCGGGACGGTGAACTTGTCATCGCAGCGGATGCCGGGCTTGGGCAGCTCAACCTTGCGCGGCACGCTCGCATTCTCGCGCTGGATGCGCTCGTGCCTGTCGTTTCAGCAGGTTCAGATGTGCGATCTATATCAATGGCGGATTTGACTGCTGAACTGGCGGGATCGGGTGGACAGTTTGAAGTTCATCTTCAAACAGATACTGAAGGCCAAATCCAGGGATTTGAAGACAGATTTATGCGACCGTTTGGGTTGCAAATGGGACAACCAAGCGTTTCACATGATAACTTGGTTTCGCTATTGGCTGCGGTCGCAGAAGGTGTTGACAGGCTATCCCTCGTTCCGTTTGGCGCTACGCAAAATACACAACCTTTGGCTCTGGATGGTGCTTGTGGATTGCAGGCTGAGGCTCGTTTTGTGACGATGAAGACTGAAGACTACCCGCTGACGTTTCCGATGTTCATCTATTTGCCGCAACGAAGGCAGCACCCGCAAGTCGTCGACTTTCTGGATTGGCTGCGGTCACCGTCCGCACAATTGGTAATCCGCCGTGCGGGGTTTGTGGATCTTGCAGCGGTTCCAATACCGCTCGCGAACCAAGGGGATCGGCTTGCGAATGCGATTGCGAATGCTGGAACCGAAATTCCGTTGGTAGAATTGCAGCGCATGGTTCGGTTGTTATCACCGCGTGTCCGCATGTCTAGCACGTTCCGATTTGAACCTGGGTCGACGCGGTTGGACGGGCAATCGCGCTCGAATGTGATGCAATTGGCCCAAGCCATCCGCGATGGACGGTTTGGTGGGCGCGAATTGATGTTGGTCGGTTTCAGTGATGGGCGCGGACCTGCGGCAGCGAATCGCGATCTTTCGTCTGCACGCGCCGAAGCCGTGTTGCGCGACTTAAGCCGCGCGCTGGGTGGGGCGTTCCCTGAAAACGTCCAAGTTGAAACTGAGGCGTTTGGCGAAGCGCTTCCAATGGCGTGCGATGAGACAATCTGGGGTCAACAAACGAACCGCCGTGTTGAGCTTTGGGTGCGTGATATACCCTAAATCAAACCTTGAGATTTGAAGCTTAGCTCACGGGATCGCCCGATAATCAAATGATCATGGAGCGAAATGCTAAGCGCCATCGCCGCGTCCGCAATCTGTTTCGTCATGGCGATATCTTCGTTTGAAGGGGTCGGGTCACCGGATGGGTGATTGTGAACGAGAATTAATGCAGATGCGTTCAATTCGAGGGCACGTTTAACGACCTCGCGCGGATAAACCGGAACGTGATCCACAGTGCCATTCCCTTGGGGTTCATCCGCAATGAGAACGTTCTTACGATCCAAAAAAAGCACGCGAAATTGTTCCGTGTCGCGATGCGCCATAATCGTGTGGCAGTAGTCTAGAACTGCATCCCATGAGCTAATTACATGCCGCTGCATGACTTTGGCGCGCGCCATTCGATGCGTCACGACCTCCATGACCTTGAGTTCGAGAGCGACGGCAGGCCCTACTCCATGCACCTTTTCGAGCCGAGCAATCGGAGCGGACAGTACGCCGTTCAGGTCACCAAAGGTTTCGATTAAGAGGTGTGCAAGCGGTTTGACGTCTTGGCGGGGTATGGCGCGAAACAACGTTAGTTCGAGAATCTCATAGTCTGGCATCGCTGCGGCCCCTCCCGTTAAGAAACGGTGACGTAGGCGTTTTCGATGATCGGCAAGATAGGAAGGGTGCTTGCCGCTTTTGGAGGTCGCAACGGCTGGAACAATCTCAACTTCGTCCCGGTCAATTGTGACGGACG
>JAHBAO020000097.1 GCA_018500065.2 Octadecabacter sp.
AAGCCCCTTTCGGGCACTCAGCACCCAATGATGATGGTTGTGCTGACACGCGTGATCATGCCGGTTGTGCTGATGGTTGGCTTTTACGTCTTTCTGCGCGGCCACAATGAGCCGGGCGGTGGGTTCATCGCGGGCCTAATCGTGTCGATTGCGGTGGTGATGCAATACATGGCCAGCGGGTTTAACTGGGCGTCTGACCGCATTCGTTTTCCATATCACGCGGTGATCGGGGCCGGTGTATTGATTGCGGGGCTTACGGGAATGGGGTCTTGGTTCTTTGCCAAGCCGTTCCTGACATCTGATTTTACCTATGTCCGTATTCCACCGTTTGAGAAGTTCGAACTTGCGACCGCTGCGCTGTTCGATCTTGGTGTATTCCTTGCCGTGGTTGGCGCTGTGATGCTGACGCTTGAAAGTTTTTCACGCCTCGCGCGCCGTGCCCATGTAAAGGACTCTGACAACCCAATGGACGTTGATCCATCACTGCTTGTTGATCCGAATGCACCAGAGGGAGGCGCGTAACATGGAAGTTCTCGTTGCATCAGCCGTCGGCATTCTGACGGCCACGGGCCTTTATCTGGTCTTACGTTTACGCACGTTCCCTGTGATCTTGGGGATGTCTTTGTTGACCTATGCGGTCAACGTTTTCCTGTTCGCGTCAGGGCGTCTGACCATCGGCGCACCGCCGATCCTAACAGACGGCGTGACAACCTACACAGACCCGCTCCCTCAAGCCTTGGTGCTTACGGCGATTGTGATTTCATTCGGCATGACAGCCGTTGTCGTGATGATCGCGCTCGGTGCCTATCTGGGAACCAACGATGACCTTGTCGATGATCGAATTGGCACCGATGAAGAGGACGCGGCATGAGCCATTGGATTATCGCCCCCATCGTCCTGCCCGCGATGCTTGCGCCCTTTATCGTGCTGGCCGCGCGCTATCACATCGGCATTCAACGGGTCTTTTCGCTTGTGGGTGTGCTTGCGTTGATTGCGATTTCAGCGGGCCTTGCGTGGACGGCCTCAGATGGCACCATCATCCTTTATCAACTGGGTGATTGGGCGGCGCCGTTCGGGATCGTCGTTGTTGGTGACATGCTCTCGACGCTGATGATCTTGCTGACGTCAGTGTTGGCGCTGTTTGTGTTGCTCTATGTAATCGGGTCTGGTTGGGATGACCGCGGGCGGCATTTCCATGCGCTTTTCCAGTTCCAGCTCATGGGGATTATGGGCGCGTTTCTGACCGGTGACTTGTTCAACCTGTTCGTGTTTTTCGAAGTTCTGCTTATCGCGTCCTATGGTTTGATGATCCACGCGGGCGGCAATGTGCGACTGCGTGCAGGTGTTCAATACGTGCTGTTCAACTTACTTGGTTCCACGCTGTTCCTGTTCGCGCTTGGCTCGATCTATGCCGAAACGGGGACGCTCAATATGGCTGATCTCGCGCTTCGTGCACAGTTGATCAGCGGCGATGCAACGGTTGGCATTCGCGTGGCGCCTGTGTTGCTGCTTTTGGTCTTCGCAATCAAGGCTGCGGTGGTTCCACTGCACTTCTGGTTGCCGTCCAGCTATGCCGAGGCACCGGGGCCGGTCGCCGCGCTTTTCGCGATCATGACCAAAGTCGGCGCCTATGCCATCATCCGCGTCTACACGATGATTTTCCCGCCAGAACTTGAGGCCACAGCAGGGCTGCATGACGTATGGTTGATGCCCGCTGCGCTGATTTCTTTGGCGCTGGGTATGATCGGCGTCTTGGCGGCCAAGTCGTTGGATCGTCTGGTGGCGTTTGCGGTGATCGGGTCAATGGGGATGGTGATGGTTGCCATCGCACTGATGACACCCGAGGGCATCGCCGCTGCGCTTTATTACATCGTTCATTCAACCTTTGCCGGGGCCGCGCTGTTCCTGATCGTTGACTTGGTAAAGTCCAGCCGCCCGTCTCTGGCGCTAACGACACTGCCGCCAATTGCAGGCGCCCCCCTCACGGCGGGGCTTTTTTTCGCGGCGGCAATTGCGATGGCAGGTTTGCCGCCACTTTCAGGCTTTATTGGTAAACTGCTCATTCTCGACGCGTCGTTTGATACGCCGTTTGGCGTTTGGATTTGGGCCGTTGTCCTTGGCGCAAGCCTGATTTCTATTGTTGGTTTCACCCGTGCGGGCAGCGTTGTTTTCTGGAAGGCCAACAGCGTTGAGCCACCGGAAGACCCAACACCTGTGGCTGCCCCGCATTTCCTGTCCTACACCGCCGCGGGTGGGTTGGTCGCACTGATGGCGGCATTCACTGTCTTTGGCGGCCATGCACAGGCCTACATGGTAGCAACCTCTGAACAGCTCTTTTCGCCGGAGCCTTACATCGCAATTGTGGTGGAAACCGAAGGCAAGCTGAGCGACGCAAACGGGGAGGGGGATCACTGATATGAAACGCATTTTCAATTGGCTTTTCCCGCACCCTGCGATGACCCTATTACTCGCGATTGTTTGGCTCATCCTGCAAAAAGAGTTCTCTTACGGGATGGCGTTGTTCGGGTTGATATTAGGTATCATAATCCCGCGTGCGACAGCCGTCTGGTGGCCTGACAGACCACAAGGGTTTCGTCTGGGTCGGATGCTTGCCTATATCATCCTGGTTATGTGGGACATCGTCGTCGCTAATATTCAGGTCGCTTGGATCGTGCTGACCCGCCCCAATTCAAAGCTGCGCCCAGCGTGGATCATTGTCCCGCTTGATATTCGCCAACCCGAGGCGATTTCGGTTCTTGCTGGCACCATCACGCTGACGCCTGGAACCGTTTCGGCGGACTTGTCGAGCACCGGAGAGTGCCTGCTGGTCCATGCCCTTGATGCGCCGGACCCCGACGCAATCCGCGATGAAATTAAGCAACGTTACGAAGCCCGCCTGAAGGAGATTTTCGTATGATACCCGCAGATGAATTCCTGAGTTTGGCGCTGGCCATTTCGTTCGCAACAGTCGCTGTTTCCCAGCTTCTCGCAATGGTGCGCCTTGTGATCGGACCGGGGTCTGGTGATCGAATTCTCGCATTGGATACGATGGTGGTGAACGCCATTGGATTGATCGTGCTTTTGGGGATTTCCCAAGGGACGCGATTGTATTTCGAAGCAGCCCTAATCATCGCGATGCTTGGCTTTGTGTCGACTGTGGCCTACGCGCGCTTTGTTTTGCGAGGGGACATCATCGAATGACTTGGGACGAGATTGGAACCTACGCTGTCGCAATATTCCTATTGATCGGGGCTTTCTTTACGCTTGTCGGTGCAATTGGTTTGTTCCGCCTAAGTGACGCGATGACGCGCCTGCATGCACCAACCAAGGTCGGCACGATGGGCATTGGCGCACTATTGCTCGCGTCGATGACAGGCGCGTTTGTGTCCGGCGTCGGCTCGTTTCACGAACTCCTTATCATGGCGTTCCTGTTCGTAACCGCCCCGATTTCCGCGAATTTCATGAGTAAAGTGAACATTCACAAGAAATCATCCATCGCGCCACCAAACGCGCCCGATGATCAAACGTGGTCTACGCTGGTCAAACGCGATGGCGACGAAGCGCCAGTGGACGAGCCTGCTTAGGCTTGAATGCCCCGCGCTAAGGACAATGCTCCATCTAGCGCAGCCCCCTCAGCGGGCCGCAGCCACTTCTGCGCAGCAGGTGACATGTACGGCGCATAAGATGGGCCAAGTCCGCCAGTAAGGCAGAATGGCTCGTCGCGCTTTGGCTTGAGGTTCGCAACGGCCAATTCAATGTAAGACCCGCCGTCTTTCATCAATCGGGTCGCGATAACATCGCCCGTTTCTGCCGCGTTTGTCACGAACGGCGCAAAGGCGCCAAATTCAGCAGGTGTTGCTGTCGCCGCAAAATCCACAATAGTGTTTGGGTCATTTCCAAATCTGTCCAGCACCGCGTTGGTTAAACCGGTTTCGGCTTGCATCCTATCGTGCGCCAAAAGCGTTTCAGACAAGGCCGATCGACCGAGCCACGCCGCCGACGCCTCATCCCCCAAGATCAAACCCCATCCGCCGATGTAGCGAAACTCTGCCCCGCGTCTTGAGCCGATAAAACTTCCTGTGCCAATTGCCGCAACGATACCGTCGTTTGAACCGAGTGCCCCCGCCAACGTCGCCGGCCTATCGTCTGTGACGACCACCTTGTTAAACGGCATCGCTTTCAGAATGGTGTCCGCTTGTTTGGCGTCCAGCACCCCCGCAAGCCCGATATGTGAACGAGCGTTGTTGAGGTTGTCGACGCCGGCAGCTGCGCGCGCGCGGTTGAGCGCATCCAGTACACTGCGGATTGCGCCGTCTATGTCGGACGTTGCATTTGCCGGACCGCCACGCCCCTCACCGAGAACGCGGTTTGCTGTCCCGATCACCGCACGACAACCCGTGCCGCCGCCATCAACGCCAACGAATATTTGTTCGTGATCACTCACACGATGTCACCACGCGCGACGCCAGCAAGAACACCCGCAATATCCTCAGCACTTAACCCGTAGTCTTTCGCGGCAGACACGGTCGAAATGTAGCCGCGTGCCAGATCACGCTTCACCATATCAGGGTCGCGCTTGGTCGCATCGCCGTACCCAGCACCACCGGGAAACGCCATCAACACGTGCCGTCCGTGCGCGACGAATTGCTTGCCTTTGCCACGCATCGGGGTGCCATCGTCCTGTTCAATCGTTGTGGGTGCGCCGTGTTGCCCGCCACGCCGCCCGCGCGCGGGGTGATCGACGCGATCCAGCATCGCTTGAAAGTCAAACTCATGCCCTTCGCGCGCACCGACTTCCATGAACTGCCCAAGTCCACCGCGCTGCTTTCCTGCACCACCTGAATCAGGCCGCAATTCCTTGCGCCAAATAATTACGGGGCCGGCGTGTTCAGTTGCCTCAATCGGCATCGTCATTACGCCCGACGGGAACGCCGTGGCGTTCAACCCGTCGTGTTCAGGTCGCGCGCCAGCACCACCCGAGTTGAAGGTCAAAACCTCGGATCGGACGGCATTCGCGGGGGCAGGGGCGTCCGTGCGGGGGCGTAGGGACACTTGGAAATTACACAGGCAGCCTGCACCCTCGGCGGGAACCAAGTCGGGAAGGATTTTGTCCAACGCGTCGTAAATGGTGTCAGGCACGAAATGCCCGATGATATGGCGCAAGGCGACGGGGGCTGGATGCACCGCGTTTACAATCGAATTTTCCGGTGCCGTAACCTCAAAAGGTGCCAAAGACGCGGCATTGTTCGGAATTTCGGGCGCAATCGCGCATTTCAAAGCATAACACGCATAGGCCTTGGTATAGACGAGCGGAACATTGATGCCCTTTTTATCAAGGCCTGACGTGCCGGTGAAATCCGATAAAATTCGGTCCTGTTCGATGCTGACCTTCACTTTAAGGGAAATCGGCGTGTCAAAGCCGTCAATCGTCATTTCGCCATCCGCTGACTGGCGCGGTAGGGCATTGATACGCTCCAACGTGGCGCGGCGGGAATTGTCGAGGATGAACGTCGCGATGCCCGTCAAATCGTTTAGCGTGAACTCGTCCATCATCTCGATCAGACGGCGATGCCCGATCTCGTTACAGGTCGCGAGGGCGTAAATATCCCCGATCAGCTGATCCGGTTCACGCACGTTGCTGCGCAGCATTGCGACCATCGTTTTGTCCACGACTCCACGTTCAGCGAACTTCAGGATTGGAATATGAATCCCTTCCTCATAGACGCTCGCGCCGTCTGCACCCAGACCGCGCCCGCCGATATCGACGACATGGGCGGTACAGGCGAAAAAACCGACGTGCTTGCCGTGGTGAAATGACGGCGTGACCATCGTGATGTCATGCAAATGGCCAGTGCCTTCCCACGGATCGTTGGTGATATAAACGTCACCTTCAAAGATGTTTTCGCGCCCGATACGACCAATGAAATGCGCCACAGCATCCGCCATTGCGTTCACATGCCCCGGCGTTCCAGTGACCGCTTGCGCAAGCATCTGGCCGTCGATTTCATAAACGCCAGCCGACAAATCACCCGCTTCGCGAACCGACGTTGAAAACGCCGTGCGCACAAGTGCTTGCGCCTGTTCCTCAACGATAGAAATCAAACGGTTCCACATGACTTGATAGGCGACATTTGAATGGCTCATGGCTTGGTCCTCACATCAATGCAGCCGTCCGGCTGGCGTAGTGCAGCGCGCGAAGCGGGAACGATGATCGTTGTCTCATCTTCAGTAACAACCGCAGGGCCATCGACGCCCGCACCGTCAAGCATAGTATCGCGTAAGACCACATGCGCGTCTTGGAAGTCACTCGTGCCAGGATCAAAGACCTGCCGCTTGCCTGCAATAGGCGCATCGTTTTTGCGTGCGACTTGCTTGATCGGGTCAACGCGTTCTGGCGGGGTCGTCGCATTAACTGACCAGACGGTGATCTCGACATCCATCCCATCCACCGACCGCCCAAAAAGTTTGGTGTAATCCTCGATGAAGCGGGCTTTGAAGGTTTCGGCATCCGGCGCCATTGCCTGTTCTTCCGTCAATTCAATCGGAATTTCCCAGCCCTGACCCGTGTAGCGCATGTAGACTTTGTACTCGCTGATGATCTTTGCATGCGCATCGCACGTCCGAACAAATCCCGTCGCTTCCGTATTTAGATCAGTAAGCAATGCAATGATTGCGTCAGGGTCAAAATCTGACAACCTCATATAAACAGACCGATTGGCTTCAAACGAAAACGGTGCGCGCAAAAAGCCGATGGCGGACCCGACACCTGCACCAGATGGCACGAGCAAGCGATGCACACCCAGCTTTTCGCACAGCCGTCCAGCGTGCAGGGGCGCAGCACCGCCAAACGCAATCATCGTATATTCGCTTAAGTCTTCGCCGTTTTCTACGGCATGCACCCGCGCGGCGTTGGCCATGTTTTCGTCCACGACTTCCGCCAAACCAAAGGCTGATGTCGTCGCGTCCATATCCAGCACGCCGCCAATTTCAGCGTTAAGCGCGGTCTTGGATGCAGCAGCATCGAGCGTGATCGATCCACCCGCGAAATTATCAGGGTCAAGCTTCCCCAGAACCAAATCGGCGTCCGTCACAGCAGGCCGCAAACCGCTGCGCCCATAACATGCCGGTCCCGGCTCGGACCCCGCACTTTCCGGCCCGACGCGGATCTGGCGCATGGCATCAACCGACCCGAGCGATCCGCCACCCGCGCCAATTTCGACCATATCAATCACTGGAATGGAAATCGGCATGCCGCTGCCTTTTTTGAAACGGTAGGTGCGGGCAACCTCAAAAACGCGGGATGTCTTGGGGGTCTGGTTCTTAATCAGACAAATCTTGGCCGTGGTGCCCCCCATGTCAAAGCTCAGCACCTTATCCAGCCCGTAACGCGCCGCGATATGGGCGGCGAAAACCGCGCCGCCAGCGGGGCCGGATTCGACCAACCGAACAGGAAAATCAGCCGCACTTTCGATTGAGATAATGCCGCCGCCAGAATGCATCAGGAAGATGCTGCAATTCACGCCTTCGCCCTTTAGACGGTCTTCCAGTCGGCTGAGGTAACTTTTCATCAATGGTTTGATGTAGGCATTTGCGACGACAGTATTGAAGCGCTCGTATTCGCGCATCTGCGGCGACACTTCACAGGACAAAGACACCATCGCATCCGGCATCTTTTCGGCAACGACTTCAGCGACAAGGCGTTCATGTGCTGGGTTTAGGTAGCTGTGGATTAGTCCAATCGCGATGCTTTCATACCCAGCGGCAGCAATCTGGTCGATGACGGGCTCAATGTCTGCACGGGTCAGCGGTACCAGTTCAGCACCCGTCGCATCCAATCGGCCTGGGACCGTGTAGCGCATTTGTCTGGGCAATAACGGCTCTGGCAAGTTGAGGTTCAGATCATACTGCTCAAACCGCGACTCGGTGCGCATTTCAATGACATCGCGAAAGCCCTCTGTGGTGATCAGTGCCGTCTTCGCGCCGCGGCGTTCAATCAGCGCATTTGTCGCCAGCGTCGTTCCATGAATGATCTGGCCGATGCCAGTCGGCGCGACACCGGACTTGGCGCAAACCTGATGGATACCTTCGATTATCGCATTTTCAGGTGCAGCATAGGTCGTCAAAACCTTGGTTGAATAGGTTTTTCCATCGTCTTCCAGTACCACATCCGTAAACGTGCCACCGATATCAACGCCAAGTCGTGCTGTGCCCATCATGACCACTCCTTTTGCCACATCGCTGACATTGGGACGGGATGCTGTCAGACGCAACCTTTGTGAACTTGGGTGGCAATTGCTGCAGTTCAAACAAAACTATTTGATGTGTTTTCACCGAGACCCCATTGCACCTGCCGCCTGTGGGCTTAGCTTGGGCGCAACAGCATCGAGGATTTGAAAATGACCTATACGCCCCCCAAAGTCTGGACATGGGATTCCGAGAACGGTGGCAAGTTCGCCAGCATCAACCGCCCGATCGCTGGGCCAACCCACGATAAGGACCTTCCCGTGGGCAAGCACCCGTTGCAGCTTCACTCACTCGCGACACCCAACGGCGTTAAAGTCACGGTGATGCTGGAAGAGCTTTTGGCAAAAGGCTATGCGGCTGACTACGATGCTTGGTTCATTGACATTGGTGAAGGTGACCAGTTTTCCAGTGGATTTGTCGACGTGAACCCGAATTCAAAGATCCCTGCGATGTTTGATAAATCGACTGGTGTTCGCATTTTCGAATCCGGTGCGATCCTGCTGTATCTTGCCGAAAAGTTCCGTGCGTTTTTGCCGCGCGATATCGAAGGACGTACCGAAACGTTAAACTGGCTGTTCTGGCTTCAGGGGTCTGCGCCCTATTTGGGTGGCGGCTTTGGCCACTTTTATGCCTACGCCCCTGAAAAGTTTGAATACCCGATCAACCGTTTCGCGATGGAGGCCAAGCGCCAGCTGGATGTGTTGAACCAACAGCTTGAAGACAACCGCTATATCGCTGGTTCGGAATACACTATCGCAGATATGGCGACGGCTCCGTGGTATGGTGCAATGGTCAAGGGGTTGGCTTATGATGCGGGCGAGTTTTTGGACGTTGCCAGCTACAAGAATGTCATTCGCTGGGCCGATGATGTGATGTCACGCCCTGCCTACGTACGCGGCCGCATGGTCAATCGTGGAAACGGCGAGCCCCATCAAATTCTACGCGAACGCCACGACGCCAGTGACTTTGATGCGGTGCCAAAGGGCTAGGGGACGCTATTCATCTGGTAAGAAGCGCAGCGGAAACCCATGCTCGACCAGATGTTCCTTGTGCAAATCACGGCCAATATCTTCGAACGGGTAAAGCACATCGCTTACCCCGCCGTTTGTTGCACTGTCCCTGTCTGACGCGTTAAACACCATCTTGTTGGCGCATTCCGCAAACAGCGGATCGCCCTCAGGCACCCTGTTGTTGGCCGCCATGA
>JAHBAO020000295.1 GCA_018500065.2 Octadecabacter sp.
GCCATTCGAAGTAACCCTTGAGGACGCGCAAGACATGATCATGACGGCACGCGTTATGCTTGGTTGGGTTGATCCTGACGATCTGATTTCCGAAGCTGCTGAGGTCGAAGAGACCGAGGAGCAGGAGGCCTGATCGCAGGCCTCCGGGTTTGCGCATGGGACGGGGTGGCCGTACCAAAGACCGTGATGTCTCAGAACGTCGGTGCATTGTCACCGGCGAAACTGCGCCGAAGGCGGGGTTGATCCGTTTCG
Source organism: Octadecabacter sp. (assembly GCA_018500065.2). Taxonomy (GTDB): domain Bacteria; phylum Pseudomonadota; class Alphaproteobacteria; order Rhodobacterales; family Rhodobacteraceae; genus Octadecabacter. The sequence goes on from JAHBAO020000295.1 coordinate 253, forward strand.
TTGTGGGTCCAGATAATGAGGTGGTCCCTGACGTTCTTGAAAAGCTTCCCGGACGCGGCATGTGGGTGACTGCATCTCGGGATGCACTAGATAAGGCGGGCAAGGGCCAGTTTTCCAAGTCGGCCAAAGCGCCTGTAAAAGTGCGTGACGATTTGGCAGACGAAGTTGAACGCCAATTGGCGCGTCGTGTCGTGGATTTGATCGCATTGGCACGTAAGGCTGGGTCAGCGGTGACCGGTTTTGAAAAGGTCAAAGGCTGGCTAGCGGGTGGCGAAAACGTCCGCGCCTTGTTTCAAGCCTCTGACGGGTCGGAACGCGGCAAAACGAAATTATGGACCCCCGAAGGCGCCCGCTATTTTGGGTGCCTGACAGGACAAGAGTTGGGTTTGGCATTCGGACGCCAAACTGCAGTACACGCAGCGCTCTCCTCTGGTGGAATGAGCAATCGTGTAGTAGAGGAAGCCGCAAAGCTGAAAGGCTTGCGCGAGATAGATGGCGGTGAAGGCACCGTCACGGAAGGAATAGAAACGACATGAGCGATTCAGACGGCAAAAAGCCACTTGGTATTTCGCGTCCCGGTAGTGTGAAGCAAAGCTTCAGCCACGGGCGCACCAAGAACGTGGTCGTTGAGACGAAGCGCAAGCGCGTTGTCGTCCCCAAACCTGGTGCGGCAAAGCCAACGGGTGCCTCAGCGCCTATTGGTGGTGACCCATCCAAGCGTCCAGCCGGTATTTCCGACGTTGAAATGGACCGCCGGATGAAGGCGCTTAAGGCTGCGAAAGCCCGTGAAGCGGAAGACGCCGCAAAGCGTGAAGCAGATGAGAAAGCCCGCGCCGCAGAGCGTGAGCGCCGTTTAGAAGAGATCGCAGCGAAAGAGCGCGCTGATAAAGAGCGCGACGAGGCCGTTAAGGCCAAGCAAGACGAAGAAGAACAAAAGAAGCGTGATGCTGAAGCTGCGGCGCAAGCTGCTGCTGCACCTGCTGTTGTCGATCCTGAGCTGGCACCAGCCCAGCGCCGCACACCGCCGAGTGGTGGTGCGCCAGCGGCTGCACCGCGCAAGAAAGAAGACGACCGCGATACGCGCAAGAACAAAAACCAAAATGACGCCCGCAAGGGTGGCAAGTTGACCTTGAATCAAGCGCTGCGTGGCGGCGAAGGTGGCCGTCATCGTTCAATGGCGCAGATGAAGCGCAAGCAAGACCGTGCCCGTCAAAAGGCGATGGGTCAAAACGTTGAGCGCGAAAAGGTTATGCGCGAAGTTCAGCTTCCTGAAGCGATTACGGTTTCCGAGTTGGCGAACCGTATGACCGAAAAAGTGTCGGCTGTTGTGAAGTCTTTGATGACAAACGGTATCATGGCGACGCAAAACCAGACGATTGACGCGGATACCGCAGAACTGATCATCGAAGAGTTCGGCCACAAGGTTGTGCGCGTGTCTGACGCTGATGTTGAGGACGTTATCAACATCATCCAAGATGACGACAAAGACCTGAAAGATCGCCCTCCTGTCATCACGATCATGGGGCACGTTGACCACGGTAAGACATCTTTGTTGGATGCGATCCGCAACGCAAAGGTTGTCGCTGGCGAAGCTGGCGGGATCACGCAGCATATTGGTGCGTATCAGGTCACGACCGATAATGGCGCCGTTCTTACGTTCCTTGATACGCCTGGTCACGCAGCGTTTACGTCAATGCGTGCGCGTGGTGCTCAGGTGACTGACATTGTTGTTCTGGTGGTTGCCGCGGATGACGCCGTTATGCCGCAAACCATCGAAGCGATTGCCCACGCGAAAGCAGCAAACGTTCCGATGATTGTGGCGATTAACAAGTGTGACCGTCCGGCAGCTAACCCTGACAAAGTACGTACAGACTTGCTGCAGCACGAAGTCATCGTCGAGAAAATGTCTGGTGAAGTGCAGGACGTTGAAGTTTCCGCGATCACGGGTCAGGGCCTTGATGAGCTGCTCGAAGCGATTGCGCTGCAGTCCGAATTGCTTGAACTGAAAGCCAACCCTGATCGTGCCGCCCAAGGTGCTGTCATTGAGGCGCAGCTTGATGTGGGCCGTGGTCCGGTTGCGACTGTTCTGGTTGAAACTGGCACGTTGCGCCGCGGTGATATTTTCGTTGTGGGTGAACAGTGGGGCAAAGTCCGCGCATTGATCGATGACAAAGGTGAGCGCGTTAACGAAGCTGGCCCGTCTGTCCCTGTTGAGGTTCTTGGCCTCAACGGCACGCCAGAAGCTGGTGATGTTTTGAACGTGACGGAAACCGAAGCACAGGCCCGTGAAATTGCGGAATACCGTGCCAACGCTGCAAAAGAAAAACGAGCGGCGGCGGGTGCTGCGGTTACGCTTGATCAACTGATGGCGAACGCTAAAGCCGACCAAGATGTTTCTGAACTGCCGATCCTCGTAAAAGGTGACGTTCAAGGTTCAACTGAAGCAATTGTTCAGGCGATGGCGAAAATCGGCAACGACGAAGTTCGCGTTCGCGTGCTGCACTCAGGTGTTGGCGCGATTACAGAAAGCGACATTGGTCTGGCGGAAGCTTCCGGCGCGCCGGTTATTGGCTTTAACGTGCGTGCGAACGCATCTGCGCGTAACTCTGCGAACCAAAAGGGCGTTGAGATCCGCTACTATTCCATCATCTACGATCTTGTGGATGACGTGAAGGCCGCTGCATCTGGCCTTCTGTCCGCCGAAGTTCGTGAGAACTTCATCGGTTACGCCAAGATCCAAGAGGTCTTTAAGGTGTCCAATGTCGGTAAGATTGCCGGTTGTCTGGTTACTGAAGGGGTTGCACGTCGTTCTGCTGGTGTTCGCCTGCTGCGCGATGATGTTGTGATCCATGAAGGCACACTCAAGACGCTCAAGCGTTTCAAGGATGAAGTCAAAGAAGTTCAGTCTGGTCAGGAATGTGGCATGGCGTTCGAGAACTACGAAGACATCCGCGCTGATGATGTGATCGAAATCTTCGAACGCGAAGAAGTTGAGCGGAACCTTTGATCCGCCACCAAATGAGGAACGAAAAAAGGGGGCGCTATTAAAGCGTCCCCTTTTAACATTTGTAAGTCGTGTAACTCAGTTCAGGCGCGTGACAGGTGTGCCTTCAAACTCACGATCACCCACGGAAACGACAAGGCGTCCGTTCGCGAGTGTTTTCACTAGAATTCCTTGAACTTGAACGTGTGTTCCCACGGAAATTGTACGTAGCATCAGTATCCCCCAATTGACGCGGCCATTTATGCACCTAGCAACTTCGGGCAAATTTCAGCGACGCCTCATTGTTGCCATATTTGCCATAATCTTGCCACAGTCAATCGACTTAGGGTCAGGCCGGTGTCAAAGCCAGTCCCGTAGGATCGGGATGAGGGGGATATCTGCTGCTGGCATCGGGTACTCCCGCAGCTGGTTGGCGCGCACCCATTTGAGGGCTTGGCCCTCACGTGGTTTCGGGGTCCCCTCCCATTTGCGGCATGCAAAGAGGGGCATGATCAGATGAAAATCGTCATAGCTATGGCTCGCGAAGGTCAAAGGCGCGAGGCAGGACCGCCACGTATTGATGCCAAGTTCCTCTTCTAATTCGCGAATCAAAGCCACCTCAGGTGTTTCACCTTGCTCGACTTTGCCACCGGGGAACTCCCAGAGTCCCGCCATCGATTTTCCTGCAGGGCGCTGTGCTAGCAGCACGCGGCCATCAATATCAATAAGGGCGACCGCACTGACCAGAACTGTTTTCAAGACCGATAGTCCGCGTTGATCGTTATGTATCCGTGGGTCAAATCGCAGGTCCAAACAGTGCCCATGCCACCACCGATA
>JAHBAO020000407.1 GCA_018500065.2 Octadecabacter sp.
CGTGCCGATCTGATAAGCCGGATCATAGCGCTACTGGACGAGCAAGCCGGATGAGCCAAGACGCACAAGCCATATGGGACCGTGCGCGCCGCTATCAAGCGGCGATTGCCGCGCAGGGGGCTGTGATTACGGACGCGGATTATCTGCAGTCCGCCGAAACGCTTTTGGACCTTTACGGTGAAGACATCCGCGCCCGTGCCTTCACCACGCAAGACCCCCTTCGTGGTGAACAAATGTTGCGACCCGATTTCACGGTGCCAATCGTTCAGCAACACATGGCGTTTGGCGCGGAACCCGCACGTTACACCTACTTGGGTAAAGTGTTTCGTAAGCAGGAAGTCGACGCGGCCCGCCCGTCCGAATTTGTGCAAGTCGGGTTTGAGGTGTTTGACGGACACGATGTCGCCGCCGCAGATGCTGAGGTTTTCGCGACCTTGGCGAGTATTCTTGCCGACGTGCCAGTTTCGCCGGTGACTGGCGATATCGGCATTCTGCGCGCCGCCGTGAAGGGCCTCAAAACCACCGAACACCGCCGCGCCGCCCTTATGCGGCACCTGTGGCGACCACGTCGCTTCAAGGCGCTGCTGGACAGGTTTGGCGGAATCACCCCGATCTCCGCCGCGCGCGCTACGTTGCTGGCTGAGGTTGACCCGATGGCCAACCTGCCTGCAGTTCTTGGCTTACGTTCGCAGTCCGAGATCGCCTTACGCATCGATGCCCTGCGGGATGATGCCGCCGCCGATCCGATTTCGCACATGGAACGTGACTTGCTGGATGCCTTGTTGAGTGTTCGCCAAACAGCCCCCAATGCACTGACGTTGCTTGGCGAAATTGCAGTCGATTTGCCATCGATTGCTGCCGCCGTGGATGGACTGTCCGCACGGCTCGACGCCCTTGCATCACGTGGGATCGACGTTGAAAACCTCCCGTTCGAAGCCGCTTATGGCCGCACGTCAATGGAATATTACGATGGTTTCGTGTTCGGCTTCTCTGCCGCAGCGGACCTGAACATTCCGCCGGTCGCAACAGGCGGGCGGTATGACGCACTGACGACAGTTCTGGGCGCCGGCAAAGGTGTTCCCGCGGTTGGCGGCGTGATCCGGCCAGATCTTGTGGCAATCGCGGAGGCTGCCCGATGACATTGAAGCTCGGTGTACCGTCCAAAGGACGGTTGATGGAAAAGACGTTTGCTTGGTTCGCCGCGCGCGGTGTGACGCTGCGCAAATCTGGGTCGGATCGCGAGTACGCTGGCGCGGTAGACGGGATTGACGGTGTTGAACTGGTTCTTTTGTCGGCCGGAGAAGTCCCGCGTGAGCTTGATGCAGGACGCATTCATCTCGGTGTCACGGGCTCTGATCTTGTGCGCGAAAGGCTCAGCTCATGGGATCAACGCGTTGTCGAAGTCGCCAAGATGGGTTTTGGCGGGGCGGACCTTATTATTGCCGTGCCGCAAGCGTGGATTGATGTCGACAACATGGACGACCTTGATGCTGTCGCCGCCGCGTTTCGCGCCAACCACGGCTTTCGTCTGCGCATTGCCACCAAATACCACCGCCTTGTGCGCGAATTCCTGCGCGAGAACGGCGTGGCAGATTACCAGCTGGTGGACAGCCAAGGGGCAACCGAAGGCACAATCCGCAACGAAACCGCTGAGGCGGTTGCAGACATTACATCGACAGGTGAAACCCTGCGGGCGAATGGTTTGAAAATCTTGGGCGATGGCTTGATCCACGCCAGCCAAGCCACATTATTTCGCGGCCACCGCGCTAACTGGACCAGTCACCAACGTAGCACTTTAAAAGCACTTGAAGAAAAAATTCTTTCTTAAGTTTCTTTTGTTCTTAAATACCTCCGCCGGAGGCCCAAATTTTCATCGAAAATTTGCCCCCGCTCGCGGCACGCGCAAAACGTAGCCTATAAAATGCCAATCTCCGCCAAAGCTGCAGACATGGACGCAGGCAATGCCTCTTCTGCGTCTCTGCCTTTCGGCAAATCCATTGGCGCGTCTTCGGGTTTTAAGTATCGCCAGCCCTGAAAAGGCCGTTTCAGGGTCGGCACAATACGGATCAATTCGGGGTCAAGAACGAAGGCGCAGCGGCGAATGCCATCATTACCGATCACTTCCTCGAACCGCACAATTCGTTGCCGGCACGCCAATTCGCCCTTGATAACCCAAAATATCGACCCACCATCGAGCACTTCTGCTTCTCGTTTGGGCCACATGCGCGTCACATGGCGCGGTAATCCGTCCGGGGTTTGTGCGCGTTTTATGGCATGCCAGTCAGCAAGGTCGGCGATACTTTCTGTACCCACACTTAACTTTTGAAGGTGCAATTTTGGTGACACAGAATCTCGCCTCAAATCTCTAATGAATGTTCCAATTTCGTTCCGTGTTGGATAGGGTAGATGTCTGCTCTCGATTCTGCCAGCCAATCTAAAGGATGTCTCATGACCCGCTTTGCCGCCCCTATTGCCGAACAAATCTGGGACATGAAGTACCGTCTGAAGGAGGCGGATGGCACGCCGCTTGACGCAACAGTTGAAGACACGTGGTCGCGGGTTGCCAAATCACTGGCATCTGTTGAAAAGAAACCGTCCGAGTGGGAGCCAAAGTTCTATAAGGCGTTGGAAGATTTTAGGTATTTGCCAGCGGGTCGCATTACAGCGGGTGCTGGGACAGACCGGTCTGTGACGTTGTTCAACTGCTTTGTGATGGGAACGATTCCTGACACGATGTCGGGTATTTTCGACAACCTGCGCGAGGCCGCACTGACGATGCAGCAGGGTGGGGGGATCGGTTATGATTTCTCAACTATTCGCCCGAAAGGCACAGTAGTTCACGGGGTCGCAGCAGACGCATCCGGTCCGCTGTCGTTCATGGATGTCTGGGATGCGATGTGCCGCACCATCATGTCTGCCGGATCACGGCGCGGCGCGATGATGGCGACGATGCGTTGTGACCACCCAGATGTTGAAGATTTCATCACCGCCAAATCCGATGCTGCGCGTTTGCGCATGTTCAATATGTCTGTACTGGTCACCGACCCTTTCATGGAAGCCGTGAAAGCCGACAAGCCGTGGGATTTGGTCTGGAAGGGTGAAGTTGTGCGCACCGTTCAGGCGCGCGCCCTTTGGGACAGCATTATGCAGTCCACATACAGCCACGCCGAACCGGGTGTGATTTTCATCGACCGCATCAACAAGATGAACAACCTAAACTACGTCGAAACCATTGCCGCGACGAACCCGTGTGGTGAACAGCCGTTGCCACCTTATGGTGCGTGTTTGTTGGGGTCCGTTAACCTTGCACGTTTGGTACATTTTCCGTTCGAAAAATCCGCACATGTCAGCGAAGCCGAGCTGACCGAACTGGTCGCCACCGCAGTTCGCATGATGGACAACGTGGTGGACGCATCCAAGTTTCCGCTCGAAGCACAAGCCAAAGAAGCTGCCGCCAAGCGCCGGATCGGGCTTGGTGTCACTGGGCTCGCGGATGCACTGTTGATGACGGGCCTGCGCTATGGCTCAGAGGAGGCGGCGCGTCAGACCGAGGTCTGGATGAAAGCGATCGCGCGCGCCGCGTATCTGGCGTCGGTGGACTTGGCCAAGGAGAAAGGTGCGTTCCCCTTGTTTGACGCGGATCAGTATTTGGTGTCGGGCAATATGTTGCAGATGGACGATGATGTGCGCGACGCGATCCGCGAATACGGCATCCGCAATGCTCTGCTGACCTCTGTTGCACCAACTGGCACGATTTCCCTTTACGCGGGCAACGTGTCCAGCGGTATCGAGCCTGTGTTCGCCTATGCCTACACACGTAAAGTCCTGCAAAAGGACGGTACGCGCACCGAAGAAGAAGTCGTGGATTACGCCGTTAAAATGTGGCGCGACCTGCATGGTGACGCGGAATTGCCGGACTATTTCGTCAACGCGCAAACGCTGCCCGCGATGGACCACGTGCGTATGCAGGCCGCGGCTCAGAAATGGGTCGATAGTTCCATTTCCAAGACGATCAACGTGCCCGAAGACATTGATTTTCAATCGTTCAAGGACGTTTACATGGAAGCATGGGATTCTGGCTGCAAAGGCTGCACAACCTATCGCCCCAATGATGTGACAGGGTCGGTTTTGTCGGTTGAACCAGAAACAAAGCCGGAACTTATTGCCGATGAGAACGCAGGCGATGTCATCTACATGACCGAACCGCTGGACCGCCCCGGTGAGCTGACCGGCCAGACATATAAGCTCAAATGGCCGGATTCCGAGCACGCGATTTACATCACCGTGAACGATATCCTGCACCA
>JAHBAO020000038.1 GCA_018500065.2 Octadecabacter sp.
GATGTGTGCCGCAACAGAGCCATTCGGGTAAAGGCGCATTTCGCGTGGGCCGAACAGCAATCCGGGGTCGCCAATGTCATGCACGGCTTGCATCTGTTCAGGTGAAATTTCGCGGCGGATCCAAAGGAAACGGCGCTCTCCGGTGAAATCTTTGAGCAGCTCTTCTGCGTCAAGTTCTGGGAAAATCGCAGCAAGATCAGTCGCGGCTTTTGCCGGATCAATCATGTCTGGGATTTGTGCATACAGGCTGTGCGTATCAAGGTTCGTCGCCAAGACACGGCCATTTCTATCTACAATATCAGAGCGTTGCCCAACAATTGGCGAACCGGACGCCTGGGCCGTTGGTTCTTCTGGAACGGAACCAGACAACGTGCCCATACGCACGCCAATAACAGCAAACGCACAAAAGAATGCGAACCCCATAACCAACAAGCGCCCCTCGGCGCGGTTGCGGGCGCGGTCACGGTCTTCCTCATGGCGCAGCCGGATGTTCTCGGCCTCGATCGCGTCAGGGTTTTGCCCCTGTGCGCGGGCTTTCAGAATGCGGGCAAGCGGGCGAAGTGGCGTGCGGATCATTGGCTCATCTCAGGGGCATTGTCGGAAGACACTTCGATGGAATTGGAAATGTCGAATACGATTTCGTTCGGGTATGCCACCTGCTCAATGCGCCCGAACGCGTCGGGCATAAGCGGCAACAAACCAAGGCGGTCAAAGTTCAGCTCTGCCAAGTCGCGAAGGCGGTCAGGACGGTTGAGGTATGCCCATTCCGCTTCCAGAATATTCAGGCGCTCATGCGCGACACCAATCTGGCGGTGCAAGCTGCGCACATCCTTTAAGGACGCCTGCGTTTCGTAGTTTTCATGGTAGGCCCAATATGCGAGCCCCATGACCATCAAACCGGAAACAATGTAAAAAATTGAACGCATTACCGCTTGTCTTTCAGTTGAGGCATGCCAAGTTTTGAGCGATCCACAGCACCCGCTGGCGCATCTGTGCGCCGCGCGACGCGCAGTTTGGCGGACCGAGAACGTGGGTTCATTTCCAGTTCATCCGCATCAGGGCCCTTGGCCTTCTTCGTGATAATTTCAAACGCCGGTTTTTCAGTCTCCATCACGGGCGAGTAGCGGTTGGCATTGCCCATCCCGCCGCCGCGTTGCTGCAGGAACCGTTTCACCATGCGGTCTTCAACGGAATGGAAGGTTACCACGGCCAAATATCCACCCGGTTTCAAAGCACGTTCTGCGGCTTCCAACCCTTCGGCGAGTTGGCCGTATTCATCATTCACCGCGATGCGAATAGCCTGAAAAGACCGCGTTGCCGGATGGCTTTGCCCGGGTTTGGAGCGCGGCAAACAGCCTTCGATTATTTTGGCGAGGCGAAGCGTTGTTTCAATAGGCTCACGGTCACGTTCGGAGACGATTTTTCTTGCGATCCGCCGTGACGCGCGCTCTTCACCATAGGTAAAGAGAATGTCAGCAAGATCGGTCTCGTTTGCTTCATTGATAATGTCAGTTGCACTTCGCCCCTCCTGGCCCATCCGCATATCCAGCGGACCGTCCCTCATAAAAGAAAATCCACGCTCAGCTTGGTCGAGCTGCATGGAAGACACACCGAGGTCGAGGACAACCCCGTCTAAATCAGTCGCAATCGCGTCAAGGTTGGAAAATGTATTTTCCACCAGTTCGATTGCGGGGTTATCGGCGGCCCATTGTGCCATTTTGAAAACGGCAGGGTCACGATCAACGCCGATTACTTTGTCAGCACCGGCATCCAAAAGGCGCTGCGTATAACCACCCGCGCCAAAAGTGCCGTCCAACCACGTGCCCGCAATAGGCGAACAGGCCGCAATAAGCGGCCCGATCAGAACGGGAACATGGGGGGGAGAGGCGGCAGCGATCTCCATCTTATTCAGCCCCTGGCGGGTAGATTAAGGAAAGCGGATCAAAGTCGCCGTCAAATTCTTCTTCCATCGCTGCGGCTTCGGCGGCCTCAACTTCGGCATATGTCTCTGCGTTCCAAATTTCAAAGAAGTCGCCCATCGCGGCCATCGTCGCCTCGCCGGTCAGCCCGATCTGTTGGCGCAGGCGCTGGGGCAGTACGATACGCCCGTCTTTATCAACTTCGGTGTCCCATGATTTACCAAGGATCATCCGGCTGGCACGCTTGCGGGCCTCAGAGCCACGCGGCAGGGCCTTGATGCCCTCTTCAATCTCTTCCATCGCCTCGATTGTATAGGCGTGGAGGCAATTTTTCAGGTGTGGGCCGTGCAACACGACCATCCGTGAGAGAGGGTTTTCAGGGCAACGCGGATCACCATCGCTGAGCACAACGCGAAAATCAGCAGGGATCGACATGCGCCCCTTACCGTCAACCTTCTGGTTGAATTCGCCTCTAAAGCTCAAACCCACTGTCCCGCGGCTCCTGCTACTCGCCCCCCCGTTAAAATGCTGCTTTTTAACGAAAAGAGGCGGATTAGTCTGCTGCCACTGACCAATCCGCCATCTCCGTCCCGTCTCCGGGTTAGTCCAGCTGCGCGCGCCACCTGGGGGGATGTCTGCTCGCTCGCGCGCCGGATCTCTTCGTTCAAGAATTGGGTGCCTGTATGAAACCTGACCTAAGTTTTCTTAGTGTCGGTGGGGTCGTTTGGTGCCCCGTGTTGTCTGCCCGTCTTCTTGTTATGTTTATGCATGGGAAATCATGGTCCGCCAAGCACTTTTTGGGAAATCATGGCACAAAATGATGTTTTCGGGCGCCACCCAACACCAGAACCTGTACTCCAAATAGCATATATGGGGAAAAGTTTCACAAATTCGGCATTACCGACACAAGATATAGAAAACGCCCACTTTCAAAAAAAGTTCCACAAATTCCCACAAAAATCAGCATTTCGCCAAAAGAGACGCCATTTCTCACGCAGCATTTCGCCAATTTCAGTCTGATCGCACATCATTTTGTTAAAATTGATTCGGAAATTACAGGCATCGCCCATGATTTCCCATTTAAGCGCTTAAAGCGCTTTCCACATCACGTGACCATCAACCATGCCTTGGGACGGATGATCAAACGCAGCAGGCAATGAGCCAACAATATCAAACCCGAGCTTTTGCCAAAGCCGAACGGCCCCCGCATTGGATGCCAGCACCATATTGAACTGCATGGCGCGATACCCAAGATCACGCGCTGCATCTTGGGAATGTTCGCACATCGCGGCCGCAACGCCCCTGCCCTGTGCCGCGTCCGCCGTGACGTAGCCGCAGTTGCACACATGCGCACCGCCGCCTTGGTGGTTTGTCTTTATATAATATGTACCGAGGATCTCGCCGGTCTGCGCCACAAATGTCGCCACTGGCGCGTCCATCCACATGGTACGCGCTGCCGCTTCATCAATGTCGCGTGCAACGGCATAGGTTTCACCTGCACGAAACACAGGGCGCAGCATGTTCCAGATCGCGGGCCAATCCGCATCGGTGGCCCGCCGGATGATCATCCCATGCCGCCATCAATCAGGCGTTTGGCAAGGGTCGCATAGGCCTGCGCCATCGGTCCGTCGCCCGCAGCAATGGGCGTTCCAGCATCGCCCGCCAGCCGAGTGTCCAGATCAAGCGGCAGCGCGCCAAGGAAAGGCGCGCCAATTGTTGCGGCCTCGGCCTCAACACCGCCATGCCCAAACAGATGTGCCTCATGCCCGCATTCAGGACATATATAAGTAGACATGTTTTCGATCAGCCCCAGCACAGGGGTGTTCAGCGTGTTGAACATATCAATCGCTTTGCGCGCATCAATCAGGGCCACGTCTTGCGGCGTGGATACGACAACTGCACCCGTCAGGTTGGTTTTCTGACACAGGGTCAGCTGCACATCCCCCGTACCGGGCGGCAGATCGACCAAAAGAACATCTAATTCGCCCCACTCAACCTGCGTCAGCATCTGTTGCAAAGCCCCCATCAACATAGGCCCGCGCCAAACAACGGCCTTCGCGGGATCCAACATCAGCCCAATCGACATCAGCGTCACGCCGTGTGCTTGCAGTGGAATGATGGTTTTGCCGTCCGGCGATGCAGGGCGTTTGTTGGTCCCCATCATGCGCGGCTGGCTTGGCCCATAAATA
>JAHBAO020000268.1 GCA_018500065.2 Octadecabacter sp.
GTGTAATGGTCCTGAGGAACTGTGGTCCAAAGGGATATCCAGGCATGGCGGAAGTGGGCGATATGGCGCTGCCCGCCAAGCTTCTGAAGGCAGGTATTCGGGACATGGTTCGCATTTCGGATGCCCGCATGTCGGGTACTGCTTACGGAACTGTTGTGCTGCATACTGCGCCGGAAGCAGCGGCCGGAGGACCGCTTGCGGTTGTGCAGACCGGTGACATGATTGAGCTTAACGTTGATGAACGCCGCATACACCTCGACATATCTGATGTAGAGCTTGCTGCGCGGTTGGCGAAATGGACCCCTCCGGTGCAGCGGCCCGCGAGTGGGTATGCGCAGCTTTACTATGACAAAGTGAACCGTGCGGATGAGGGCGCCGATTTTGACTTCCTTGTCGGTCGGCGCGGTAACGACGTTGCGCGGGAATCACATTGATGAAAATTGCACTCGTTGGAATTGGTAAGATCGCTATCGATCAGCATGTCCCGTCTATCGCGGCGTCAAACGATTGGGAACTTATGGCGACTGTCAGCCGCTCTGGAACGGTTGAGGGCGTTCCTGCTTTTAATGACTTAGGCACTATGCTTGCAGAGAGGCCAGATATTTCAGCGGTAAGCCTATGCCTGCCTCCAGTTCCGCGGTATGAATATGCCGCCGCCTGCTTGAAGGCGGGTCGGCATGTGATGCTGGAAAAACCACCCGGTGCAACGCTTGCAGAAATTCATGCGCTAAATGCAATTGCGAGAGACGCGGATGTAACGTTGTTCGCGACGTGGCACAGTCGGATGGCCAAGGGTGTGCATGCTGCAAAAGCCGCTTTAGCGGGCAAGACGATTAAGCATGGCCACATCGACTGGAAAGAAAACGTGCGCCAGTGGCATCCGGATCAAGACTGGGTTTTCGAACCCGGCGGCATGGGTGTTCTGGATCCCGGTATTAACGCACTTTCGATCATGACTGAGGTGCTACCGAACCCCGTTCATCTTCAGTCTGCGGTCCTTCACACGCCGAGCAATCGCCAGACACCCATTCGCGCAGAGATGAAGTTTACGAGCAACGTCACCGCGTCGTTTGATTGGCTTAAAGAAGGTGAACAAACTTGGGAGCAAAGGTTTACGGCCACGGATGGAACGGTTGTGCATCTATTGGACGGCGGCAATCGTTGTGTCGTTGATGGCGAAGAACGAGCGTTGGATGCGCTGGGCGAGTACCCCGCGCTTTATGCGCGCATGGCTGAACTGGTTAAGAATGGGCAGTCCGACGTAGATCTTTCGCCGATGGTGCATGTGTCTGACATTATGACGCTGGCGCGCAGAGAGATTGCACCAGCTTTCGATTGGTAACGTTTTTACGCGCTAGCCTGCGCGACCAAAAGCTTGTTCAGTTTTGTTAAAGAAGTGAATTCTGGATCGGTATCGGTGCAAAAGGTGCTGATGTTAATGAGCTCAGCAATTCGCGCAGGCGCTTTGCGTTCGAATTTTGAGTGGTCGGCAACAAGGATAGTCGCATGGCTGCTTGCAAGCACGGCTTGGCTGACGATTACTTCGTCGAGATCGTAATCATAAAGCCCGCCATTTTCGTCCATCGCTGAGCACCCGATGATGGCTGTGTCGAACTTAAACTGCTGCGCGGTCATGGCCGCTTGCGCCCCGATTAGACCCGCGTCGGATGCACGCAGGGTGCCACCGGTTACGATGACTTTACATTGCGTGTTGGCTGACAAAATCGGAACGGCGTTTAGGTTGTTTGTGACAACCAGCAAACCATCGTGATGTACGAGCGCACGGGCAACCGCCTCACAGGTCGTACCTATCCCCAAGAAAATGGAAGTTCCATTCTGGACCTCGGCAGCGCAGGCGATCCCGATTCGCGCTTTGGCGTCATCGTTCAGACGGCGGCGTTCTTCGTATCCGATGTTCGTTAGACCAGAAGGCAGCACCGCACCGCCGTGAACCCGCACAAGCCGACCTTGGTCCGCAAGTTCCGCGAGATCCCTGCGGATGGTTTGCAGTGTTACGTCAAAAGACATCGCGAGCCCTTCAACGGTAACTTTGCCGTCATGGCGCGCGCGGTCCAGGATTTGTGTATGTCGAAAACTCATGAGATGGCATTACCACGCCATGTTCGGTTTGACCACAAACGAACACAAACGAAGATCGTTCTTTTTCTTTTTGGTAATTCTGCTAGGAATGGTTGGTCGATTATCACGATGGATGGCGAACATGACGGACGTAAAATTAGACTACGACCTTTTTATTATTGGCGGAGGCATCAATGGTTGCGGAATCGCGCGGGATGCTTCGGGGCGTGGGCTAAATGTCGGGTTGGCCGAAATGAATGACCTCGCGTCCGCCACATCTAGCGCATCTACAAAGTTGTTTCACGGCGGGCTGCGCTATCTTGAGTATTTCGAAGTGAACCTTGTGCGAAAAGCGCTGATCGAACGCGAGATGTTGCTACGCGCGATGCCCCATATCAGTTGGCCGATGCGCTTTGTGTTGCCGTATCATAAAGACATGCGGTTTGAGGGTTCGACTCCGACGTCAAAGATCCTGAATGTCGTCATGCCTTGGATGAAGGGGCGCAGACCGGCGTGGCTCATTCGTCTTGGGCTTTTTCTGTATGACAATCTGGGTGGTCGAAAAATCCTACCAAGCACATCAACCCTAGATTTGCGCACCGCGCCTGAAGGCGAAGGCATCGAAGACCGATTTGAAAAGGCCTTTGAGTACTCTGATTGCTGGGTCGAAGACGCGCGACTCGTCGTGCTGAATGCCCGCGATGCTGAAAACCGCGGTGCAACGATCATGGTACGCACAAAGGTGATTTCCACGATCCGGCACGAAGATCATTGGGTGGTTCAACTGCGCGATCAAGATACCGATGAGGAAACGACGATCCGCGCGAAGATGTTGGTGAATGCGGCTGGCCCTTGGGTGGGCGATATTATTCAACAGAAGGTGAGGCTGAATTCCA
>JAHBAO020000261.1 GCA_018500065.2 Octadecabacter sp.
ACCGCTGGCCAATAGCCATGCCGATATCCAAGCTCGTGTGGGGGGGTCGTTTCCCCCGCCTCATGATTCACGAGGGCTACTTTCTTCGCGTCCGTCTTAGATAGGCGCAGACGTTCTTCCACGTTTTGGCACCCCAGCGCCGCAAGCCGCGTCGCTACATCGCGCGGCGGAACCATGCGGCCCTCAACGGGGTAGCAGTCTTCAAGGTCGATCAAGCGTGCAAGCGTCAACACGCTTGCACCGGGTAAGATTTGATGCAGGACGCCAGATTGCTCCATCGCGCCAATGACCGGCGCCGCATCGGGATCGGCGATCAGGCGGGTCATCTCTGCACCTATCCTTTCGCGTGAAATCCCTTTCAGCCCATCAGCAAGCATCGCACACGCCGCGAGGCCATCTTGGTCAATCCCGTTCTTGTAGGTTCCAAGCGTCGCGATAAATCTAAAGAACCGCAGAATACGAAGGTAGTCTTCTTGGATACGTTCAACCGGATCACCAATGAAGCGCACCTTTCTCGCTGCAAGGTCGGCGGAGCCGCCAACGACATCACGTACACGGCCTTGTCGATCTGCATAGAATGCATTGATCGTAAAATCACGGCGCATCGCGTCATCTTCGATGCTTTTGGAGAAGGCGACTTTGGCGTGTCGACCATCTGTTTCGGCATCGGTCCGAAAGGTCGTGATTTCATATGTTCCGCCACCATAGGGCGCAACTGCTGTGATGGTGCCGTGCTCCACTCCGGTTGGAACTGCCTTCCAAACCTCACGGCTGAATTTCAGGCTTTCGATGATCTTTGTAGTGTCATCGGGAAGTGCGTCTGTGCTCAGGTCAACGTCGGTTACGTGGCGGTTTAGAATGGTATCGCGCACGCAGCCGCCAACAGCGTAAATCTGAAAACCCGCATCCTCAAATGCCGCCATCAAGGGTTGAACGAACGCGTTTACCAACCAATTCGGTTCGCCGACGTGGCGCAAGGTGCCGTCAGCCTGCCATAAGGATCGTTGGCTGTCCGTCATTGAACCGCCTCCGCCATCCCACGCAGTATACGGGCCGTTGCACCCCAAATGTAATACGGACCGAAAGGCGCTGCGTAATAAAAGCGTTTCTGGCCTTGCCAAACGCGACTTTCGATCCGGTAATTTTCGGGCGACAGAACGTGGGACAATGGCACCGTGAACGTCTCATCAACCTCACCGGGTTCAGGCGTAAATTTCAGGCCCGCAGGAACCATCGCGACGATTGGCGTGATCGAATAACTGGTCACCGTTTCATGAGCCGGAAGTGTTCCGAGAACAGCAACAACAGCCGGATCAAGCCCGATTTCTTCTTGCGCCTCCCGCATTGCGGTTTGAGTGAGATCGCGGTCGGTATCGTCCATGCGCCCGCCAGCAAACGCAATTTGTCCGGGATGGTGTTTTAAGTGGGCCGCGCGTTTGGTGAGGACAACATCACCGGATTCTGTGATGGCAATCAATACGGCGGCAGGTTTTAGTACCCTGCCCTTTGGCAACACCACATCAGGGTTCAGATCAAAATCAGACGACGCCTGCCGCACGTTCTCAATCGTGCGGCAGAGCATGGTTGTAAGATCATCAAGACTTTGCATCGGGCCCTTCAGTCGCCTCGAACCCCAGCGTGTTCGGCTGGAATTCGTAATGCGCGCCACAAAACTGGCAGTCAGCAGTAACAATACCTTCATCTGTCGTCATATGCGTGATGTCTTTGGCGGAATAGATCGACAAAGATTGACGAACTTTTGCGGGCGAACACGAACAGCCAAATTTAACAGGCTGAGGGTCAAACACACGCGGTGCTTCTTCATGGAACAGTCGCACCAACAATTCAGTTGGCTGGACTGTTGGGCCAATCAGTTCCATTTCTTCGGCGGTTCGCAACAACGTGGTCGCGCGGGTCCAATTTTCGCCTTCATCGTCGTTCAAAAGGTCTTCGACTGCAGTCAAGCCTTCGTCAGTCGCTTCGCCTGGGTTCGCGAGCGGAGACGCCTTTGGCATGGCCTGCAGCATGATCCCACCAGCACGCCAAGTTTCAGTACCCCCGGGCACCGATGCCTTGCCATAGGTCAACTGGAACGCCGTCGGCAACTGCTCGGACTGCGCGAAATACGCTTCGGCACAGGCAGACAAAGACCCGCCAGCAATTGGCGTGATCCCTTGGTACGGAGTGGTCCCCTCACCCTGATCGATTAGAATTGCAAAATAGCCTTTGCCAACCTGCGAGAAACCATCACCGGTTGGGTCAACCTCATCTTTGTCATAGCTTGCGTAGGCACGCATTTGGGCAGGCTTACCATCAGCCGTCGGTCCGTAGTAATCCGTTGCAATAAGACGCGCAGGACCATCGCCGCGCACTTGCAGCGACAGCTTCCAACGCAGCTTAATCGTCTGGCCAATCAAAGCCGTCAACAAAGCCATTTCAGCCACCAACGCTTCAACCGCTGGCGGATAGTCATGCTGAGCCAATACCTGATCCAACACACCATCCAGACGCGCGACACGGCCCCGAATATCAGAGCGGTCAAGTTGGAACGGAAGGACGGTATCATCCCAGGCGATAGTCGATGCAGTAGTCATTGGGCTTTCCTAACAAGTCGAGGATGGGCATACCGCGTCCATATAGGTGCCACAAGGCGGGGGAAAAGGGGTGATATGAGACGATACGGCGAACGAGTTGACCCAGCTATGCGCTACACGCTGCGGCCCGGTGCCTATGTAATCCTTCAACGCGGGCAAAATCTGTTGCTAACAGAGCAGGATGGCGACCGCTTGGAACACCCCGAAATGCAGCTTCCGGGTGGTGGAATTGATGCGGGCGAACACGTTCTGCCTGCTTTGCATCGCGAAGTGATGGAGGAAACGGGTTGGACGATGGACCGCCCTGTGCGCATCGGTGCCTACAGGCGCTTTGTTTTTATGCCCGATTACGACATTTGGGCTGAGAAGGTTTGCACAATTTACTGGTCACGGCCGGTGCGTTGTTTGGGTCTTCCGACTGAAGAACTACATACCGCTGTCTGGGTGCCGATAAACGACGCCCCAGCCCTTCTTGCAAACGAAGGCGATGCAGCGTTCGTGGCCAGCTTGCTCTGACACTCAAATCGGGTTAATTCGCCAACAATTCAACTTCAGGAGCGTTCCATGTCCGCCAAATTCACGCCGAAAAAAGTCGTCCTCGCCTATTCTGGCGGATTGGACACATCGATCATCCTGAAATGGCTGAAAACAGAGTACGGCTGCGAAGTTGTAACGTTTACTGCTGATCTTGGCCAAGGCGAAGAACTTGAGCCAGCGCGCAAGAAGGCGCTCGATATGGGGATCCCTGATCAGGATATCTTTATCGAAGATGTGCGCGAAGAATTTGTGCGTGATTTCGTCTTCCCCATGTTCCGCGCAAACGCGGTTTATGAAGGGCTGTACCTCCTCGGGACTTCTATTGCGCGACCCCTTATTTCTAAGCGCTTGGTTGAGATTGCTGAAGAAGTTGGCGCAGATGCCGTGGCACATGGTGCGACGGGTAAAGGCAACGACCAAGTGCGGTTCGAACTTGCCGCCTATGCCTTGAACCCAGACATTAAGGTCATCGCCCCGTGGCGTGAATGGGACTTGTCATCGCGCACCAAGCTCCTTGAATTTGCGGAGCAACATCAGATCGAAGTTGCGAAAGACAAACGTGGCGAAGCGCCGTTTTCTGTAGATGCAAACCTGCTGCACACGTCGTCCGAAGGTAAAGTTCTCGAAGACCCTGCAGAAATGGCACCTGACTACGTTTACCAGCGCACGGTCGCGCCAGAAGATGCACCAAACGAAGCGCAGTACGTTGACGTCGGATTTGAGCGTGGCGATGCGGTTTCCATTGACGGCGTGGCAATGTCGCCCGCTGAAATTCTAACCAAACTCAATGAGTTAGGCGGAATGCACGGATGCGGACGCCTTGACCTTGTTGAGGGTCGTTTCGTCGGCATGAAGTCTCGCGGTATTTATGAAACGCCAGGTGGCACGCTGCTTCTCGAGGCGCATCGCGGTATCGAATCCATCACGCTTGATCGCGGTGCAGCGCACCTGAAAGACGAGCTGATGCCTCGCTACGCTGAACTGATTTACAACGGTTTCTGGTTCTCACCGGAACGCGAAATGTTGCGGGCAGCGATTGATAAGTCGCAGGAGCATGTGACCGGAACTGTTAAACTGAAGCTCTACAAAGGGTCGGCGCGCACGGTGGGACGTTGGTCGGATCACTCACTCTATTCAGAGGCGCATGTGACGTTTGAAGATGACGCCGGTGCCTATGATCAAAAGGACGCGGCAGGGTTCATTCAATTGAACGCGCTTCGTTTGAAGCTGCTGGCGGCACGCGACAAGCGCCTAAAGTAATTCACTGATAGTTTTAGTAATTTGGAAGGGCGGCGTCGAGAAAATCGGCAGCTGCCCTTTCTAATTAAGCAAGCGGTTCTTCCCCTCCGAGCGATCGATGGTGATCTGTCAGCGAACTGTCCAAGAGGTAAACTACGCGTGAGCACACGGACCGGTGAATTGTGTATAGCGACGTTCGGCATGATGGTTGGGAAAAGGAGAGCTTTCATGACGACGGTATTGCGGAAAATTAAAACAATAGCGCTAGGCACGACAATTGCAGCAGCGGCATTGATGCAAGCAGGCAAAGTTGAAGCGCGTGACATGCAGACGATCACCGTGGCTGGTGGCTGTTTTTGGTGTGTGGAAAGTGATTTCGAAAAAGTGCGCGGTGTGAGTGAGGTTACATCTGGCTACACAGGTGGCACGACTGCAAACCCAACGTATCGTCAAGTCACAGGTGGTGGAACCGGCCATTATGAAGCTGTAGAAATTCGGTTTGATGCGGACCAAGTG
>JAHBAO020000371.1 GCA_018500065.2 Octadecabacter sp.
AGCTGCGATGCTTGATGTTATGGTTATTTCTGAAGTGATTGCAGTGGTTGACGCGGACACGTTCACGCGCCCGATCTATGCTGGCAACGCGTTGCAGACTGTGAAGTCGTCTGACGCAACGAAGGTCATGACGATCCGTACTGCAACGTTTGACGCCGCCGAGATGGGTGGTTCTGCATCCGTTGAAGAGATCGCGTCTGCAGGTAACGCAGGCCTTTCTGAGTGGATTGAAGACAAGGTGGCAACATCTGACCGTCCAGAACTGACATCTGCGGGTGTGGTTGTGTCTGGTGGTCGTGGTGTTGGCTCTGAGGATGACTTTAAACTCATTGAAGGTTTGGCTGACAAATTGGGTGCGGCTGTTGGCGCATCCCGTGCTGCGGTTGATTCCGGTTACGCACCGAACGACTGGCAGGTTGGCCAGACCGGTAAGGTTGTCGCCCCTGATCTTTATGTTGCTGTCGGTATTTCCGGCGCGATCCAGCACCTTGCTGGCATGAAGGACTCCAAGGTGATCGTCGCGATCAACAAAGACGAAGAAGCGCCGATCTTCCAGGTCGCCGATTTCGGACTTGTCGCAGACCTGTTTGATGCCGTGCCTGAGTTGACTGAAAAGCTCGCCTAAAACCGAACACAGTTTTAGGGAAAGGCCCGCCTAATAGGTGGGCCTTTCTTTTTTGTGCCACATCTATGTGCCGAGCCCGTAAAGCAACGGAGTACGCAGTGCCTTTGCCGCCGCTTCGTGTGCATCAACACCAAGCATACCTTGCGCTGCAAGCGCTTCAAGCGGTGGAAAATTCATTCCGCGCGTGTCACCGCGTTTGGCGATCACTTCGATAACGTCGCTGACGTAAGGGCGCAGCGCTTCAACCATTGCACGGGTCACAAACGCCGGATGGTTGGATGGATGAATGCCCGCGCTGGTGTCCTGCGGCGCACGTGCGGCGAGCCACAAAAGAAACGTTGGCCCTGTAGATTTCGCAATAAGCGCCTGCATGCGGCGCACCCAAGTTTTGCAAAGCTGGTCACGCACGACGATAAAGCGTTGATCGTCAACCGCGCGCAACCGTGTGATCAGATGCCCTGTGAATGATATCTCTGCGAAATCCAGTTCTGGATAAAGCGCAACAAGCTTTTCCGTTGGCGCAATAAAGCGGTCGTTGCGCCGTGGATGCACCTTGTAGAACGGGTTGCTTAGATTGGTTGCGCACGGGATCTGGATCACCACTGCTGCCGCGTCATGGCACAACGACTGGATAGCGGTGTCGTGCAAAAACACATCCGGCCCCGCGGACTGGTTTCCAAGGTTGACACAAACTTCTCCGATTGCAGTTTCGATCAAGTCGGGAAACGGTTTTGGTATGTACCTCCCAAATGTTTCTGATCCGCCTAGAAAGGCAATGTAACGGCCATCGGTTGGGCGGCGAGGCCCGCGGAATGACAGCTTTGAGAGGCCATAGCTGCACGGTGTGGGGCGCAACGCGCCCCCTGGAATCGTTTCGGTCTTCATGGGTCCCACCCTTCATAATTTTTACTCACCAACGCCAACATTCTGCCGATTCTATTGCGAAACCCCTAATGCGCCCATTTGTCTAAACTTGTGCTGAATTGCGGCGCTTGAGAGTGCCTGTGCACGCGCCTATGGTGACGCCAATCAACAAAGGGCTGACGCACATGGGCATTGAACGGATTGGCATCGTAGGTGCGGGGCAGATGGGCAATGGGATTGCCCACGTCTGCGCCTTGGCTGGGTATGACGTGCTGCTGACTGACATTAACGAGGATGCCCTTGCCGCTGCGCTGAAAAGTGTCGATGGCAATATGGGCCGTCAGGTTTCAAAGGGGCTGATTACCGAAGCCGAAAAGGACGAAGGACTGCGACGCATCAACACGACGCTCACGCTGACCGACCTCGGGCCGACGGATTTGATCATCGAGGCCGCGACTGAGCGTGAGACGATCAAGCAGGCGATTTTTGAGGACTTGCTGCCCCACCTGACACCTGACACGATCCTCACGTCGAATACGTCGTCAATTTCCATCACACGCCTTGCGTCGCGCACGGACCGCCCTGAAAAATTCATGGGGTTCCACTTCATGAACCCCGTTCCGATCATGCAATTGGTCGAACTGATCCGCGGGATTGCGACCGATGTGCCGACATATGAGGCCTGCAAAGGTGTTGTTGACCGCCTTGGCAAAACGTCCGCGACGGCTGAGGACTTTCCAGCCTTTATCGTCAATCGCATACTAATGCCGATGATCAACGAAGCGGTTTATGCGCTGTATGAGGGGGTCGGGAATGTTGAATCCATCGACACATCCCTGAAGCTCGGCGCGAATCATCCGATGGGGCCACTGGAACTGGCGGACTTCATTGGTCTGGATACCTGTCTTGCGATCATGAACGTGCTGCACGAAGGATTAGCGGATACCAAATACCGCCCCTGCCCGCTTTTGACGAAGTATGTGGAAGCCGGTTGGCTGGGCCGTAAATCAAAACGCGGGTTCTACGATTACCGTGGCGACACGCCTGTACCAACCCGCTAGACCACTATTCTTTTAGCGCAAGCGTGTGTTCGCGCAACCATGCCATGAACGCGCGTGGGTCTTTGCTACGCGCTTCGACTTCTTCTGGCGAGATCGGTTTTCCGATGACGGGCTTTTGCGGCTTGTCGAATGCATGCGCAACTTCGTGGATCAACAGCCCTTGGCGCAATGTCGCGCTAATCTGGTTGGCGATCTGATAGGCGCGTGAATTGCTGCCCGGGAAGAAGCAAGGCACCACAGTCGCGCCCGAACGACGGATCATCTTTGCGGTAAAGACGTTCCATTCTTCCTCAATCGCGGGGCCCCACATGGTTTCGGACGCAGCGACAACGCCAGACGGGAACAATGCAATCAAGCCGCCATTTCCGAGGTGTTCCATAGACTTGGCACGCATCTCGATCATCTTTTCCTGCGCATCCGACTGGTGCAGGAACGGCACCGGAATCATATAACTCGACGCGGCCTCGTCGATACCTGTCAGCAGCGAGCGCGTCAGAATGCGGTAATCATTGCGGCGGCGGCCGATCAAGTCGGCGAGAACCATTCCATCAACCAGCCCATGCGGGTGGTTGGCGACAAACATAACCGGGCCTGTTTCTGGGATATTGTCCAACTGGTCTTGCGGGGTTTGAATTTCGATCCCCATGACCTTCATCGTTGCGGGCCAAAACGCCTGCCCCTTCGGTTGGCCCATCTTTTCAAATGCACGGATGCGGCGCACGACAGTGATCTTACCTGTCATCCATTCCATCGCCTTGATGAACCAGCGTTTGGCATTGCTATCGAACGTTTCAGAATAGGTCAGCGAACGTCGATCATAGACTCGGGGCGCATCGGCCTCGTCTGTAGACGTCTTTGATCTTGTTGATATGTCGGTCAAACGATGCTTCCTAGCCTATCGAGAAGAGAGGTTAGTCTCCCTCTCCGAACTTGTCGGCCACAAGCGCGTCCAGCGCATCCATGAGCTGATCGGCCTGTGGGCCTTTGGTTTCAACTTCAATAGAGGTTCCATTGGAAGCTGCCAACATCAAAAGCCCCATGATGCTATCACCATCTGCCGACATTCCGTCTTTGGACACTTCGGCCTGGGCGTCAAATTGCTCACTCGTTTCGACAAACTTCGCCGACGCCCGCGCGTGCAGGCCTTTGATGTTAACGATATTCAAGGTGCGTTGCGCCATATCAGCCTCTAACTGTCCAGATCAACAGCATGGCTGTCGATATATTTGCGCCCCGCATCCATCGCAGACGCCACAGCGTCGACCACCGACTTGCGGCGCGATTTCGCCAGCTTCACAAGCATGGGGAGGTTCGCACCGTAAAGGATCCGGCGGTTTTGCGGGCTACAAGCGCGCAAGGACAAATTTGACGGAGATCCGCCAAACAGATCGGTCACGATCACCACGCCACTGCCCGTATCAACAGCGTCTGCGGCGTCACAGATTTCGTCTTGCTTTACGGCACGGTCATCATCAGGTGCAATCGCAATTGCTTTCATCCCGGGCTGCTTGCCCACGACATGCTCGACCGCCGACAGGTACTCTGTCGCCAAGCCGCCATGTGCGACGATCACAATTCCGATCAAATCTGCTATCTTATGATCCGCCCTGCTGGACCGCGCCTATCGATGCCCGATCAATTTCTCGATGACGTTTAGACACCTGCCAACCTTGTTTCGCAAGGGTCAAGGCAATGTGTTCCGTAACGAAAACAGACCGGTGTTGCCCGCCGGTACACCCGAACCCGATACTCAGATGCGATTTCCCCTCATCGCGGAACGCAGGCAGCAACATCAAAAGCAAGTCGCTGACTTTGGTGGAAAAGTCCTCAAACCGTGGATCGGTCTGGATGTGGCTGCCAACTGCACTGTCCAAGCCCGTCAGTTTTCGGAGCGCAGGTTCCCAGTATGGATTCTTCAGGAACCGGCAATCGAATGTCATGTCGACCCCTTTGGGGGTGCCGCGTTTATACGAAAACGACTGAATGCTAACACCGAACAACGCGCCACCTTCGTCACCGAACCATTCGGTAAGACGCGCCTTGAGGTCGTGGGGCGACAAGTCAGACGTTTCGAGCAAGACCTCAGCCTGCTCGCGCAAGGGCATCAGCAAATCTGCTTCTTTGCGAATGCCTTGAATGGCGGGTTCATCTGGCGCGAGCGGGTGACGGCGGCGGGTTTCGGAGTAGCGGCGAACGAGCGTGTCCTCGTTGGCTTCTAAGAACAAAAGCTGGGCATCGATGTCACCCCGATCACGCAGCTGTGCCATCAGATCCGTCACGCCGTCGATCGAAAAGTCGCGGTTGCGAACGTCCAATCCAATCGCCAGCGGGCGGGTCAATTCACCATCCGTTAAGCGCGGGAGGAGCGACAAAGGAGCGTTATCAATCGCCTCAAACCCCAGATCTTCGAGCACATTGATTGCCGTAGAACGCCCAGCGCCGGAAGGACCGCTGACGACGATCAACTTTTGCGGTTTCGGCATATCGGTCCTCATCTGGTTCTCCCGTTGCTCGGACTAGGTCGCTTGACCATGCAACATATAGTGCGTGATGGCTTGGGCAAAATGCCGGATCGCGGGGGTGTGAAGCAGCGCGATTTCGTGACCGAGTAAAATAATCGTCTTTGGGGCAGGCACGCGATCCACTTCGGGCGTGCCTAGATCGACGACTAAGTGCAACGCAGTGGGGCCCGAAGGACGGGCGTTCAATATGCCAACGCCACGAACCTCAATCCGGCCAGATATGGCAGGAGGGCAGCTGGCAATGAGGCCTTTTGGTGTGGCGTCCAGCCAAGTGATATCGTCCGTCAAAAGTGTGGCATTGAACGCGAGGAGTTCAAGCGCAAGCGTGGACTTTCCAGACCCAGACGGGCCACAGATCACGACGGCCTTGTTGTTGATTACGACCGTACTGGCGTGGAGCTGCAATTGGCCATCCGGCCCAGTCTTGGGCGGCTCGGACAGCATCTAAACGGGCAGACCAACCACGAAGCGCGCACCGAGCGGTTCTGACCCGATGTCCGCGTCTGTCGGGCGAATGTTCTCCGCCCAAATTACGCCGCCATGCGCTTCGACGATTTGCTTTGAAATCGCGAGGCCAAGGCCAGAGTTGTCACCGAACTGTTGTTCGGGGCGCTCAGAATAGAACCGCTGGAACACTTTTTGCAACGCGCCATCCGGAATGCCCGGCCCCGTATCCTCGACGACAACAAGCACGCGGTTTTCCCGTTTGCGAACCCAAACACGGATCGCATCGCTGTCTTCACAGAACGAAATCGCGTTGGAAATAAGGTTAACGAAAACCTGCGCCAAGCGCCCTTCGAGCCCCATGATCTGAATGGAGGTTTTGGGCAGGTCGGATATAAAATCGACCTTCTTCTCTTTGGCTTGGTTGCCTAGAAATTCGGTCAAATGGCTCAGGGTCTTGATAAGATCGAAGGACTCTTCTTCTTCCTTAACCAACTCCGAATCCAGACGTGATGCATTCGAGATGTCGCTGACCAAGCGATCCAATCGCTGCACATCGTGCTCAATGACTTCCAACATCCGCTGGCGGTGATCTTCGCGTGTAACATTGCGCAGTGTGCCAACGGCGGATCGCAAAGATGCCAGTGGATTCTTGATCTCGTGCGCCACGTCTGCGGCGAATTGTTCATTGCCTTCAATACGTTCGAACAAGGCGGACACCATGCCACGAATTGCGCCAGACAAGCGGCCAATTTCGTCGGGGCGCCCTGTTAGGTCGGGAATATGAATGCTGTGAGGGGACATTTTGCGTGCATTCCGGTCACGGCCCAGCTCAACAGCCTTCGCCAGATCAGACAGCGGGTGGGCGATGGTCGACGCCAACGCGAGGCTTAGGACAATCGAGACAAACATACCGATAATGAACATCTGCATCAGCTGTTCACGATCGCGGCTTACCAGATCATCCAACTCACCCGGTGCAGACACCAATGCGATCACGCCAACAGGTGTGCCACCTTGCTGCACCACAGGGGTCAAGACCTTGAAATATGAACGCCCTCGTTGGTCGACTTGGGTTTCAATCCACGTGCCGGTCTCAAGGGTTTGCGGGACGGCCTGTTGAAGTTCTGCTGCCAAATCTAGCGCGGTTTCCTCCACCGGAGTGCGACCGAGGAGTTCCGACATTTTCGTCAAAAAGCTGCTCAGCGCGGAGGTGAGGAAGATACCACGACTTTCGAGTTCAAGGCCGGGAACAGGCGCGTCATCTGGTGTCGGGTCCGACCATTTTTCAACGAGCGCGCCACTGCGATCCATCAGATACACATCAACCCCGCCGCGAAGGTCAAGATTCTGGAGCGTTATCTGCGCATCGGTTCCATCGCCGCTCATTAGGTTTACAGGTGCGTTGACGGGAAGCTGCGCTTCAAACACATCCGCAATCAATTCAACCTCGTTCACAAGCGCGCTGCCGCGTTGAAACGCGAGGTTGTCGCGCGCCGGATTAAGGTAAAGCACACCTGCGACCAACACGATCAACCCAAGCAAGTTGAACGTAATGATCTTTCGGGCAAGCGGTGACCTACGTAGATGGAAAAGCCCACGACGCTTGCGGCGATGGGTCATTACGTGTTCGGCACGCGGCGTAACAAAGTCATCGCCCAAGACCACGCCACCAGTCTCGTGCGCGGCATCACGCACGGACTTTAGATCGCGAACATCAATCTTGGGGGCAACCGTCATTTAGGTTTCACCTGTTTAAGATCGGGCCTTCTTTACTCTTCGTTGTACCGGTACCCGATACCATAAAGCGTCTCGATTGCCGAAAATTCATCATCCGCTGTGCGCATTTTCTTGCGCAAGCGCTTGATGTGGCTGTCGATGGTACGGTCATCAACGTAAACTTGGTCGTCATAAGCAACGTCCATCAGTTGATCGCGAGATTTCACAAAACCAGGGCGCTGGGCCAGTGCCTGCAACAGCAAAAATTCAGTGACTGTCAGGGACACATCGTTGCCCTTCCACTTCACCGCGTGGCGCAGAGGGTCCATCGTCAGGTCACCGCGTTCAAGAATTTTTGTCTCTTCGGTTTCTTCCATGACTTCGCCGGAAATCGCATCCTGACGGCGCAGGAGCGCGCGGATACGTTCAACCAACAAACGTTGACTGAAGGGCTTCTTGACGTAGTCGTCTGCGCCCATACGCAATCCGAGTACTTCGTCAATTTCGTCGTCTTTGGATGTCAGGAAGATGACTGGCATCGTGGTCTTCTGCCGAAGGCGTTGCAACAAATCCATGCCGTCCATACGGGGCATCTTGATGTCCAGAACAGCAAGTTCCGGCATACGTTTATTGAACGCATCCAGTGCTTGTTGGCCATCTGCATAAGTGTCCACATCAAAGCCTTCAGCTTCTAGTGTGATCTGTACTGACGTCAGAATATTCCGATCATCATCGACAAGTGCGATTCTTGACATGTTGCTGCCCCTCTATTGCGCGTGTTTTATTGCGTGCTTTTTTCATAGTTTTGCCCTGCTTAGCCCTAGCGAATCAATCCAAAACTGAAAAAGGTCTGCAAACTTCGCCTCTTTGTGCCCTTAAAAAAGGTAACCAATGACTAAAATGTCTCACTTATTTCGATATCGCCCCATATCGGGCGGCGGTGAACCGCGCTGGTGGCGCTAACGTTACTTTGGTTGCGCTAACTGTGACAAAGGCGTCTGTTCACGCCCGAAACCGTCATGTTAGGTCGGGTTATCGGGGCGTTTTGCCCTTTCATCTTAGGAGAGAGACTATGGACCAAGGCACGGTCAATCCATCCATGAAGCTGTCTGATCAGGGCATCACAGGGCTGGGTCAGGTCTATTATAACTATTCCGAAGACGACCTGATTGCCGAAGCCCTAAAGCGCGACGAGGGCCAGCTTGGGAAAGGTGGCGCGTTTCTCGTCACCACTGGCAAATTCACTGGGCGCTCTCCCAAAGACAAGCACGTTGTGCGCAGCGCGACGACTGAAGGTACAATTTGGTGGGATAACAACGCCGCAATGGAACCTGCCGCGTTTGACCAGCTTTATGACGACATGATCGCGCATATGGGTGGTAAAAACTACTTCGTGCAAGATTTGTTCGGTGGCGCGGACCCTGCGCACCGTTTGGACGTTCGTTTCGTGACGGAGCTGGCTTGGCACGGACTGTTCATCCGCCACCTGATGCGCCGCCCTGAGGCGTCCGAGCTTGGCGGTTTCAGCCCTGACTGGAC
>JAHBAO020000006.1 GCA_018500065.2 Octadecabacter sp.
CCCGCCGACAAAAAGTCCGGACCAATTCATATTTCCTTCCTCATTTCCACAAGCACGTCAAATCACTCTTACTTGCGTACCTACTGGAGCGCGTTCATAGATCTCTTCGACCTGCTCATTGTACAGACCTATGCAGCCGCTGGACGATCTGCGCCCGATCTTTCGTGTATCCTGCGTGCCATGAATGAGGTAATACTGCCAAGACAGGTACATTCCTCGCGTCCCAAGTGGATTACGCGGATCACCGCCTTGAACGTATGCTGGCAAAGTTGGATCGCGTTCGCGCATCGAAGGCGTCGGCCCCCAACCGGGTTTCTCTCGTTTTTCTACAATCTCTGTATATCCACGACGGGTCAATTCATCCGTCATTGGGACCGAGGTTGGATAAATACGCATCTCACCGTCTGTCGTCCAGTGCTGCAACGTCCTTGTGTTCGTATCGGCAATTATGATCCCACGACCAAGCTGATCAAAATGGTCCTGCCACTCATGCGTGATGAATGCGGATGCGTTGCGTTGCACATCACTGTCAGCGCCAGCCTGTGGTCGCTGAGCGGTTTGTGCTAACAACAACGCTGGCGACGCGATCATGACACCCGTGGTCGCTAGCAATGAGCGTCGATTCAGATGGGAATTCCGTTTCACTGGGATTACTCCTGTCGATGACTTAAAATCATTTCTATGCACTCTATATTGCCAGAGAAAGCCTCTAAGAACCCCACAATCCCGTGTTTTTTGTATCCATGTGTATCCTTGACCTTACCGCCCATTAATCGTGCATTGTCAGTGGCGCAAACCCCGAAGAGGTCAACATGTACTCCGAAACTCAACAATCCGAACAAACGGCTGCATCCACAAAATCTGATGCGTCAGGAAAGCTGATGAAATGGGGGATGGCTGTGTGCTGTTCCGTGATGCTGCTTCCTATTGCGGCATTTCTAATTGGCGGTGGCACGATCGCAGGACTCTGGTCTAATGCGACAGTGTTTGCTCCGATCGCGTTATGCATCGGCGCTCATGTACTTATGTTCAAAATGATGGGCAAATCCTGTCATGCTCCGGCAAAGAAAACTCAAACCGAAGACTCTGCCGAAATTCCGGTTACGGCAAGCAACATTCCGGCAGTGCAGCGCTAGGCCAAACCCCTTTTGGGCAGTCTGCACTCCCCATCATTCTGAAGAGTACTCCGAAACATGACAGTGCGGTTCAGTCGAAAGCGCAGTAAATCGCCGTCAGCCCGTGACAAACGAGACGTTGGCGCCCGCAGTCTGTGGACCAGCGCCCTTATTGGACTGTTTGTCGCGTTTTCAACGTTCGCAGGAATCGCCAACGCCGTTCAATCGGAGCAGTTTTCATCACCTCCAGTCAACGCCCGACTGATTTCTGCCCAAGATGGGATCGCACCTACAACGCAAACTCTTTCAGTCGGTCTCGCGCTCGAACTTGGTGAAGGTTGGAAAGCATATTGGCGATCTCCGGGGGAAGTCGGCCTGGCCCCTGAAATCGACTGGAGAGCGTCTGAAAACATTGCAGATGTAACATTCCTGTGGCCCGCGCCCGAACGCTTCACCGCCTTCGGGATCGAAAATTTCGGCTATCACGACGAAGTCGTTTTTCCTGTGCAGATCGCACTCGAACGCCCCGGGCAACCGGTCGAGTTGAACGCAAATGTGCAAATTCTGGTGTGCTCCGACTTATGTGTGCCACTAGAATTCGACCTGTTACTGTCGATCCCCCAAGGGACTGGTATTGATCAAGCGTCCGCAGACAGCATCGCGGAGTTTTCGGCCCGTGTTCCTGTTGAAGGGGCCGATGCAAACATCGCGACGTCCGGGTCATTTCTGAACGCTGAGCTGACAGAAGCTACGTTCGAGTTCACGTCGCCCATTCCGTTCGATGCACCCGATATTTTTGTTGAACTTGGCGATGGCACAGCTCTCGGCAAACCAGATATCCGCCTCGGGGATCAGGGCCGGACCCTCTGGGCGCAGCTCCCGATCCTCGCGGTGAACGAGGCGTCCCTGACGATCCCGACGGTGACGATTACCGACGGGGTCCAACGCGCTTTGACGGTCGTCACAGACGCGGCCATCGTCAGCCCTGCGCCACCATTCGATAGGGCGCGTACCTCACCGGACACATTTGATTTGATTTGGATCGCCCTGATTGCATTTGTCGGTGGCCTGATTCTTAATATCATGCCCTGTGTCCTGCCCGTCCTGTCGATAAAGCTGTCCTCTGCGGTTAAGTCGGCGAGCCGACCCAAGGCACAGATCCGTGCGGGATTCGTTGCCGCCGCCGCCGGAGTTATGGCGTTCATGTGGTCGCTCGCAGCAGTCCTTTACGTGCTGCAACAATTTGGCCTGTCGGTCGGTTGGGGAATTCAATTCCAAAGCCCTGTTTTCGTTGTCTTGATGTTCACCTTGCTGAGTGTGTTTGCCGCAAATCTGTTTGGATTGTTCGAATTCAATCTGCCCGTCGCACTTCAAACGCGGCTCGGCAATGCGGGCGGGCGCGGTGCCAGCCTTCGGGCTGACTTTTTCACAGGGGCCTTTGGCGCCGTGATGGCGACACCTTGTTCTGCGCCGTTTCTGGGCAGCGCCATCGCCTTTGCCCTCGCCGGGCGCGGAATGGATATCGCGATTGTCTTTACATTTCTTGGGCTCGGGTTGGCATCTCCCTACCTATTGATTGCGGCAGCTCCGCAAATGGTAAGCGCCTTGCCAAAGCCTGGCAGGTGGATGGCGGTTTTCAAATTCGTATTGGCCGGGCTGTTGCTGATCACCGCATTGTGGCTGATGTTCGTGCTTTGGGGCGTCGCAGGCGCGGTTCAGACGGTGACAGTTGCCCTATTGGTCCTCGCACTGATCCTGATGCTGACCTTCGGAAAAAGGGGCAGCCTGTTCCAGTTGGCAGGGGTTGCCGTTCTCGCGGTTTTGCCGCTCGTGTCCATATCCATCCTGGGGCGGACAGAAACCAGCGCACCATCAGTCGAGAAAATCGCATGGATCGCATTTGACCGTGGCGACATCGCCCGACGTGTGTCGCAGGGCGAAGTGGTCTTTGTCGATGTCACTGCGGACTGGTGCCTAACGTGCAAGGCGAACAAAAGCCTGATCCTTGAACGCGACCCCGTGTTGACCAGCCTTCAAAATGGCACCGTGACGCCCATGCAAGCCGATTGGACCCGCCCTGACGATGCCATCACTCGTTATCTTGAAAACAACAACCGCTACGGCATCCCGTTTAATGCTGTCTACGGGCCAGCAGCGCCGGACGGGATCATCCTGTCAGAGATTTTGTCGACAGACTCCGTTCTAGACGCGATTGCGCAAGCAGGCACACGTCGAACGGCAGACACGCAATAGGCTGGTGATGTTTTAGCCTTGATCAACTACAACCAGCTCGTTTTCGGTCGTAAGTATTCGGACCTCCTGATTGACCGGATACAATACGACGCGTGAATCGACTGGCACACGGTTGTACAAGTCAACCAAATGCGTGTTGATCAGCCGTGCGCAGCCGTTTGAAACACGCCTAGCCAAAGTGGATACATCGCTTGTTCCGTGAATCCGCAGATAAGTATCGCCTCTTTCGGGCGTATACAGGTACAACGCTCGTGCCCCTAGAGGATTGTCTAATCCGCCGCTAACTCCGTCAGCGTATTGGAGATATTTTTCAGGTTCTCTCCGGATCATATCGGGGGTTGGCGTCCAACTGGGCCACTCATGTTTGCGCGCAACGTAAAACTCGCCGTCCTCGTACAAGCCTGGCCGTCCGACGCCTACGGTATACCGTATGGCTTTGTTGTCGGGCAGGGTCCAGAATAGGGCGAATTGGGCTGGATCGACATGAACCTCCCAAGGCTCAAGTTGTGTTAACAGGTCAACTTCGCGCGGCTCATACTGAGTTGGGACATCATAGTCTGGCAGAACAATGGTATGAGCAAAGGCGGGGTTAACTGCGGAAAAAGCTGATGTTGCCAGAGATGTTTTCAAAAAAGTTCGACGTTCCAACTACTTTACTCCAAGTCTTGCAGTTTCTCTATAATAAGTGCACGGCGCGGATCGCCGTCTGGTAGTGTATCGGTTAAGCCATTGGCCCTCAAGAAAGCGGTTTCGGCATCTGCAGATTGACCAAGAACCAAATAGGCGTTCGCGAGGCGCAACCACCCATCTATGTCATCAGGGTTGTCCTCCAACTGGCCTGCTAATCGCGCGACCATGGATTGTATAAATGCCGCGCGATCTTCTTCGCTCATCTCGCCCACTGCTTCAATGTCTGCGGCTGTGGGTCCGCGGGGTGCAGTTGGTAAAGTAGCGTCCAGCGGATCGCGCCCAATACGGCTACCAATGCGGTTTGCTTCGTCTACAAATGTCTGCATCCACGGGGCTGTTCCCTGCGCACTGCTCAGACGTGCGGTCAAAAGGTCATGGGCGGCACCCTCTTCGTCACTCTGCACCAATCCGATGGCCTGATAGTAGGTTGCAGCAGGGTTCAGCGGATCAAGTGCCAGCGCTTGGCCAATTACGCGCACAGCTTTCGGAGTTACGATACCCTCGCTCTCAATCATCAAGGCTTCGGCGAGCATCGAATATACTGCCGACGGCGCACCATCGCGCTGTGTTGCGGTTTCGAAAGCGACTGCTGCATCGCTGGAACGACCCATCCGCATGTAAGTCTGACCCAACAATACCCAGCCTTCGATCGGGCCACCGTCCGGATCGGCATTTAGTCTTTCGGACAAGCGTTGTGTAAGTTCCAAAATCTCGCGCTGTTCACTGAGTTCTTCGCCGCGTTCCGCGAACGGCATACTTGCGATGTTCGGTGAGCCAAAACTTGCATAATAGCCCCCCGCAAACAGCGGTACGAACAGCGCCGCGACCCACAACAGCCGGCTGCCACCAATAGCTGCGTCTGGCCGTTGCCCATCACGCGCAATCGCCAGAATACGGCGTTTGATTTCGACCTGCGCTGCTTGCGCTTCGACCTTTGAAATCAGCTCGCGATCCTCATCGCGTGTCACTTCCGCAAGTTGATCGATCAGAATGGCCTTTGATCCGTCATGTTCGATCGCGTCTCGCCCACCACGAAGCGGAAGCAAGACGAACGCGACCGCAAGCAGCGTCAACGCCAAAAGGAACGCGGTCATCATGGCTTATTGCCCTTTTCGTTGTTGTCCAGATATGCAGCTAGTTCTGATTCGTCTTCGGCACTTAGACCGCCTTGAGATCGTCGCCTGCGCGATTGACGCAAAACAGACGCCCCAAAACCCAAAGCAAGCAATGCCAACAGCGGCGGTGCCAGCCAAAGGGCGAATGTCGATGGTTTAAAGGGTGGCTTGAGCAACACATAATCGCCATACCGTGCGTGCACGTAGTCCATAATTTCATCATTTGTTTCGCCCAATTCCAGCCGTTCAC